>JAEXRB010000269.1 GCA_023438325.1 Pseudomonadota bacterium
TCAAACTGCCCGAGATTGGGCTGAAATGCAGGGCTGGTCGTGCCCGCGAGAGCCAAGGCCGTGCCGGCGATGCTGAGAGCGAACGTGGCTCCCAGACGTTGCAACGTGCGGAACATGTGTGGTTCCCCCGGGAAGACAGTTACGCATGCAGTCTGCACTTCGGTGCCGTCTTTGGCATCCCCGCAATCGAGGGGTGGGCAGGGAACTTGATCGGAAGCAAGCGGCAGCAGGAAAAACGTCTATCCTTGTCGTTTTCATCGAGTCTTTCAGGTAGCCCGCCATGCCATCCGCCATTCCCACGCTCGACATTGCCCTTTTTGATACTGATCGTGCTGCGTTCGTTGCCGAGCTTGGCGCGGCCTATCGCGAATGGGGTTTTGCCGGTATCCGCAATCATGGCATTCCGCAGGCCTTGATCGATGGTGCCTACGATGCGTTCCAGCGTTTCTTCGCGTTGCCCGAGGAGGTGAAGAAGAAGTATCACGTCCGTGGCGGCGGTGGTGCGCGCGGCTATACGCCGTTCGGCATCGAAACGGCCAAGGGCAATGCGCACTTCGACCTCAAGGAATTTTGGCACGTCGGCCGCGAACTGCCTGCCGGCAGCCATTATCGTGACGTGATGGCCGACAACCAGTGGCCGGAAGAAGTGCCCGAGTTCAAGCATCACGCCCTGGCGCTGTATGGCGCGCTGGATGACTTGGGCTCGCGCGTGTTGTCTGCGCTGGCTTTGCACATTGGCCTGCCGGAAAACTACTTCGCCGACAAAACCAATGCCGGCAACTCCATCCTGCGCCCGATCCACTATCCGCCGATCACCACGCCTGACGTACCGAACGTGCGTGCCGGCGCGCATGAGGACATCAACCTCATCACCTTGCTGGTCGGCGCCAGCGCCGAAGGATTGGAAGTGCTCTCGCGCAGGGGTGAGTGGGTGCCGTTCACGGCCGATGCCGACACCATCGTGGTCAACATCGGCGACATGCTGCAGCGCCTGACCAACCACGTGTATCCATCCACCACGCATCGCGTGGTGAATCCGCCGGGCGACAAGGCGCGACAGCCGCGTTACTCCACACCGTTCTTCCTGCATCCGAATCCGGATTTCCTGATCGACGTGTTGCCTTCTTGCATCACGGCGGAGAATCCGAGTCGTTATCCCGAGCCGATCACGGCGCAGGGTTATCTGGAAGAACGTCTGCGCGAGATCAAACTGATCTGACGTGCGGGGCATCCGGGCGGAATGGAGCCTGCCCGGAACACGTTTCCGGCATCGTGCAGCGATGAGGTGGCAGGTTTCCTGCTACGAATGGCACGAAAAAAGAGCGCACCGGAAGGTGCGCTCTTTTTCTTGGCCGGTCTTTCTGCAGAATCAATCGTCGGAAGACGCTTCCAGCCCGCGGCGGCGCAGCAGGTGCTGCGGGTCGGGCTTCTGGCCGCGCCAGTTCACGTACATCTGCATCGGATCCTGGCTGTTGCCGCGCGAGAGGATCTCGCGGCGGTAGCGGGTGCCCACTTCGCTGTCCAGGCCACCTTGCTGCTGCACGTAGGAGAAAGCGTCGGCGGCGAGCACTTCGCTCCACATGTAGGCGTAGTAGCCGGACGAGTAGCCGCCGGCGAAGACATGCGCGAAGAACGGGCTGCGGTAGCGCGGCGGCACCGGAGCGTAGTCCACGCCGTGCTTGGCGAGCGCGGCCTGTTCGAACGCAGCCACGTCATCCACCTGCGCATCGGGCGGCAGCATGTGCCATTCCAGATCCAGCAGCGCGGCGGCGGTGTATTCGAGCGTGTCGAAGCCTTGGTTGAAGCTGCTGGCCTTCAGCATCTTTTCCAGCAGCGCCTGCGGGATCGGCTCGCCGCTCTGGTAGTGGCGGGCGAAGTTGGCCAGCACCTGCGGGTTCTTGTTCCAGTCTTCCTCGAACTGCGAAGGGAACTCGACGAAATCGCGTGCCACGGCAGTGCCGGCCAGCGAGGGATAACGCACCTTGGAGAACAGGCCGTGCACGCCGTGGCCGATCTCGTGGAACATGGTGGTGACTTCATCGAACGTGAGCAGCGCGGGCTGGCCTTCCACCGGCTTGGGAATGTTCATGACGTTGATCGCCACCGGCTTCTGGTTCAGAAGCTCGCTCTGACCGCGGAAGGTGGACATCCACGCGCCGCCGCGCTTGCTCGGACGGGCGAAATAATCGACGTAGAACAGGCCGATCTGGCTGTCATCGCTGTCGATCACGTCGAACACGCGCACGTCGGGGTGGTAGACGGGCAGATCGGTGCGCTCGCGGAAGGTGACGCCGTAGAAACGGTTGAGGGCGAAGAACACGCCATCCTTGAGCACGCGATCCAGTTCGAAATACGGCTTCACCGATTCAGGGTCGAAGTCGTAGTTCTTGGCGCGCACCTTTTCGGCGTAGAACTCCCAATCCCACGGAGCCAGCTCGAAATCTCCGCCATCGGCACGGATCGCGGCCTGGATCTGCTCGGCTTCGCGCTTGGCGTTGGTGACGGCGGCCGGGGCCACTTCACTCATCATCGCCAGCACGGCTTCGGGCGAACCGGCCATCTGGTTGCCCAGAGTGTAGGCCGCGTGGTTCGGCGCCCCGAGCAGGGCGGCGCGTTCGGCGCGCAGCTTGGCCAGACGCAGCACCATCTGGCGGGTATCGCCTTCGCCGTCGGAAAGTCCGCGATTGGCCGAGGCTTCCCACACGCGTTGGCGCAGTTCGCGGTTCTTCAGCGAGGTCAGCACCGGCTGGCGGGTGGTGTTGGTGATGCGCAGCAGCCACTTGCCGTCGTGCCCGGCATCGGTCGCGGCCTTGGCGGCCGCGGCGATGGCGGCGGCGTCCAGCCCATCGAGCTGCGCCACGTCATCGACGATCACCGCTGCGCGATCGGTCTGCTTCATCAGCGTTTGCTGGAAGGCGGTAGTGAGGCTGGCCTGCTCTTCGTTGAGGGCGCGCACCTTTACCTTGTCGGCATCGGAAAGTTCGGCGCCGGCACGCACGAAGCTGTTGTAGGTGACGTCGATCAGGCGCAGGGTTTCAGGATCGTGGCCGGCGCTTTCGCGTGCGTCGTACAGCGCTTTGACGCGTGCGAACAACGCAGGATCGAGCAGGATGGCGTCTTGATGGGCGGCCAGCTTGGGCGCAACTTCGGACTGGATCTTGCGCAGTGCGTCGTTGCTGTCGGTACCGGCCACGTTGAAAAACACCTGCGAGGCGCGCGTCAGCAGTTCACCGGAGCGCTCCATCGCTTCCAGCGTGTTGGCGACGGTGGCCGGCTCGGCGTTGTCGGCAATGGTGCGGATCTCGGCCAGATGCCGGGCCATGCCCTCGGTGATCGCCGGCAGGTAATGCTCTTCGCGGATCACGCGGAAGTCCGGGGCCTGAAGCGGCAGCGTGCTCGGACTGAACAAGGGGTTGTCCTGTGCCGGCTCGGCGGCAGCTTGTGCCGGCGCGGCTTGTGCCGTGGTGGCGGCGGTGTCGGGGGCCTTGGCACCTTCCGAGCAGGCGGAAAGGCCGAGGGCCAGGCAGATGGCGCTGGCGAGGGTGAGACGGTTCAAGGTCATGGCTAGGCTCTGGAATCTCTGTGGAAATGTACGGAACACAACGAGTGCAGCGATGCCGGCAGGCCGACAGGAACCCCCGAGCCTGCCTCACTTGGTGGGGTTCGCGCATGTGCCATCTAGCACGGGTGGCAGGGGGCGCGCGTTGACATCGTCCTGCATGGGCGGATAATCACCTGATCGTTCGCGCCGCTCCCGGCGCGATGCACGTGAGAGGAGCCCGGCGGGTAATCGCCGGAACAGGGTGCGACATGTCCACTACATCGTCTGCCATCTGAACATTCCGCCGATCCGCGAACTAGGGTTGGCGCGAGGTTTTTCCTCCTTTCCCGTTCCATCTATTCAAGACAGGCTTTCCGCGTGCCGGGAAGCGGAGATATTTCATGATCGCCATCACGCTTCCCGACGGCAGTCGCCGCGAGTTCGATGCCCCTGTTTCCGTCATGCAGGTAGCCCAGTCCATCGGGCCGGGGCTGGCCAAGGCCACCGTGGCCGGAAAGGTCGATGGCAGGCTCGTGGATGCGTGCGAGGTCATCGAGCATGACGCCTCCTTGTCCATCGTCACGCCCAAGGATGCCGAAGGCGTGGAAATCATCCGCCACTCCTGCGCACATCTTGTCGGTCACGCGGTCAAGCAGTTGTATCC
>JAEXRB010000376.1 GCA_023438325.1 Pseudomonadota bacterium
GTTCATCATGGTGCAAACGGGCGGGTATGGCACGCGCCATGGTTCTGAAGCGGCGCGTTCGCCGTCGCTTCGAGGCGAGGATTGCAAAAAATATACAAGTGTATAGACAAGTGTTTCCCGCGCCGGTATGGTGCGCGCATGGCTCGATCACGCCCCTCTCGCAACCGCTCCAGCTCGTTTCTCGATGCCTGGGTGAATCCGCGTTTTTTTGATTTCTGGGCCTCGCGCCTGAACCGCTTGTGGTCGTGGCAGCGGCCGCTGGCGCGCGTGGTTTCGTGCGAACGGATCGGCCCTGATGCGGTGACGCTTGCGCTGCGCCGCAACCGCCATTGCGGGCCGGTGCTGCCGGGTCAGCACGTCAATGTGGGTGCGGAGATCGACGGGCGCATGGTGACGCGCTGCTACAGCCCCACGTGCCATGCCGATGGCACGCTGTCGATCAGTGTGAAAGCCATCGACGGCGGCCGCTTGAGTCGCCACCTCTGCGACGTGGTGCGGCCGGGCGATGTGGTGGAGTTGGGCGCCGGGTTCGGTGAAATGACGCTCCCGCGCACTACTGCCGAGCCGTGGTTGTTTCTCGCTGCCGGCAGCGGCATCACGCCGATGGCGAGCCTGCTCCGCGATCTGGCCGCGCGTGACATGCCGGCCACGGTGGATCTCATGTACTGGGCACGCAGCGAGGCGGATTTGTGGTTTGCCGACGAGTTGCGCGGGATGGCCGCGAAGTTTCCTTCGTTTCGCCTGCATCTGTTCACCACGCGGGATGTTCCTGCACGTGAGGACGTGGCGCACGGGCGCATCGCAGCTCCAGTGCTCGAACAACGTCTCGACGAGATGCCGAATCGTCACGTCTATGCTTGCGGCCCCGCCGGATTCGTCGATGCGGCACGCGCTTTGCTGGCGGGTTCGGTTGCCTCGTTCGATGCGGAAGCTTTCAGCATGCCGGAAGCGCCGCTGGCCGAGGAAGGCGAGGTGCAGGTGCATCTGGCAAAACGCGGCCTGACGCTCAGCTTGCCGCGTGCCGCGACCTTGCTTTCCGCACTGGAAGCGGCAGGGCTGCGGCCTGCCTCGGGCTGCCGAATGGGCATTTGCCATACCTGCGCCTGCGGCAAACGCTCCGGCGCCACCCACGATCTTCTCACCGGAGAAACGGCTTCCGAGCCGGTTTCCTCCCTGCGCCTGTGCGTGAGTCGCCCGGCCAGTGACCTTGTTCTGGATCTTTGAAATGACATCTGAAACCGCTGTCAAAAACCGTACCTTGAGCGCCGACGAACTGGCGAGCTTCGCCGAGGAACTGGATGCGCTGCGCACCCGCACGGTTGCCTCGCTCGGCCAGCGCGATGCCGATCACATCCGGCGCGTGGTCGCGGCGGTGCGGTGGTGCGGCCTGCTCGGGCGTGCGCTGCTGTTTGTCGGTGCCTTCGTGCATGCGGTGTTGATCCCGGCGTGGATCTTGGGGGTGCTGCTGCTGGCCGCTTCCAAGATCCTGGACAACATGGAAGTGGGCCACAACGTGATCCATGGCCAATACGACTGGATGGGCGATCCGAGCCTGCAAAGCCGCAGTTACGAATGGGATATCGTGGCCACTGCCGACAACTGGCGGCATACGCATAATTTTCGTCACCACACCTACACCAACGTGCGTGGCATGGACGATGACATCGGCTATGGCCTTCTGCGCATCTTCCCCGAACAGCGCTGGCGCCCGTTCTATCTGTTCCAGCCGCTGATCGCGGTGGTGTTCGCGCTGGCCTTCCAGTGGGGCGTGGCGATTCAGGCGTTGAAGCTGGAGCGTTGGATCAAGGGCCGCGTGCCCACGCACCGGATGTTGCGCAAGGCGCGCCCGGTACTGCGCAAGGTCGGCCGTCAGCTTGGCAAGGATTACGTGCTGTTCCCATTGCTGGCAGGGCCGTTCTTCGCCACCGTGCTGTTCGGCAATCTCGTTGCAAACGGCCTGCGCAACGTATGGACCTACATGGTGATCTTCTGTGGCCACTTCACTGCCGATGCGGAAACCTTCCCCAAGGAAAGCATCCGCAACGAGAGCCGCGGGCACTGGTACCTGCGGCAGTTGCGTGGTTCCTCCAACATCGCCGGTGGGCGCTGGCTGCATCTGTTTACCGGCAACCTGAGCCACCAGATCGAGCATCACTTCTATCCGGACGTACCAGCCAACCGTTATGCCGAAATGGCGCGCGAAGTGCGTGCCATCTGCGTGCGCTATGGCCAGCACTACAACACCGGTTCGATGCCGCGACAGTTCGGGCAGGTGATCTGGCGCATCCTGCGGCACGCCTTCCCGAGCCGGCCACGGCCCGCATTGGACGCAGGACTTCCCGCCGGGGCTTGACTTCCTCCGGCGCGGCCCTACCTTTGCCGCCTCTGCGAAACCGAGTCACGCGATGCCCATTTATGCTTTTCAGTGCGGTCAGTGCGGTCACCAGTTCGACCGACTGCAGCGCCTGTCCGATCCTGACCCCGATACCTGCCCGTCCTGTTCCGCGCAGGCGATTCGCCGCCAGCTGACCGCGCCGCAGTTCCGTCTGGCCGGTGGCGGCTGGTACGAAACAGACTTCAAGAAAGAAGGCGACAAGAAACGCAATCTGGCCGATGGCGGAGGCAGCGAGAGCGGCAAATCCGAAGCCGCACCTGCTACTTCATCGCCAGCCACGCCGGCGCCTTCGACGCCCGCCAAGGCCGCAACGCCGGATTGATCTGCGCGCATCTGTACCGAATGCCTCGGGGGAGGTAGTGTTGTCGGCATGAACAGACTCCTCATGCTTTCAATCTCTCTGCTCTTGGCTGGATGTGGCGGCAGTTCCGCTGCCACGCAGCAACCTGCCTCCGAGCAAGCCCCGGTCGATGCCTTTCTGGCCCGCATCGCGCAACATTGCGGTCAGGCATTCGAGGGCCGCATCGTTGCCAATACGCCGGCCTCGGCTACTCCCGATCCGTTCGAGGGCAAGGCATTGGTGATGCACGTGCGTGGCTGTGGCGAAGGCGCGCTTCGTATTCCGTTTCACGTCGGTGATGACCGCTCGCGCACATGGGTGCTGACGCGTACCGATGCCGGCTTGCGCCTCAAGCACGATCATCGCCACGAGGATGGCAGCGACGATGCGGTGACGATGTACGGCGGCGATACCGCCGATGCCGGCACGCCGCAACGGCAGGCGTTTCCGGTGGATGCCGAATCGGTCGCGATGTTTCAGCGCGAGGGCCTGAATGCCTCGGTGGCCAACGTCTGGGCGATGGAGGTCGAGCCGGGCCAGCGTTTCGTCTATGAATTGGCGCGTCCGGGCAGTGATCGCCTGTTCCGGGTCGAGTTCGACCTGTCCCGCCCGGTCGAGGCACCGCCGCCGCCGTGGGGTTCGGACTGAGCGAAAGCCGTGCCGGAGCTGCGTCTATGTCATGCCGCGAATCCGAATCCGCCTCGCCTCAGTCGGCGAGGCCCTTCGCAACCGTCGAGGAACGCTCCACCACCGATCATCTGATCCGCCTGGTGCAGCAGCACCATGTGCAGCTTTCGACGATGGCCGATACCAAGGCCAACATCATCATCACCGTGTCGTCCATCGTGCTGACGCTGGCGCTGGGACGTGCGGCCGATGCCGAGTATCGCTTGGCGATGGCGGTGCTCGGCGTCTTCACGTTGGTGGCGCTGCTGCTGGCCATCCTTGCGGTGTTGCCCAAGTACCGCCGCATCGCGTGGCACGCCGGGCCGCTGCCTGCAGATTTCAACATCACGTTCTTTGGTCATTTCGCGGGGCTTTCGCAAGAGCGTTTCCTGCGCGAGCTGGCTGATGCAATGCAGCCGGGCCAGGCGTATGAAACCGCCGCGCGCGACATCTACGGCCTGGGGCGCTATCTGGCCGCACACAAGTATCCCTACCTGCGCCTGAGCTACCTGTTCTTCCTGTCAGGCTTCCTGCTGGCGTGCCTGATTCAGGCTTGGCACATTTTCACGCACTGACCGGCGTGGCGGCGCGCAAGCGCAACTCCTCGTAACAGACGCTGTAGCCGGCCGTGGCCAGTGGCAGCAACGCCGCCATCAGCGGCGCGGACAACAACTGCCCGAATACCAGCCAGCCAGGACGCAACAGCGCGCTGCCGCCCTCCATGCCTGCCGCGAATGCGCCGGTGATGGTGAACGGTACGGCGCCTGCCGTGCCGAGGATGCCGAGATAAGCCAGCAATGGCAGTGACACCACACCGGCCGCCAGCGCCCAGTGTCCGCGCACCCATCGGAAACTCAGGCGTTGTGCGGCGAGAGCGTCCTGCCCATCGAGCAGGATCGGCGGATAAATGAAAGACGCCGCGATCGAAACCCAGGCCAGTGGCGCGGAGGAAATCAGCAGGCCAACGAGCAGGGCCAGCAGCAACACCAAAGGATCATCGCTGCCGCGCCCTGCCAGCACCGCCACGCCGACGGGAGCCAATGCCAGCAGGGTCAGCCCCGTGTAAGTCAGCGAAGCCAGCAGGGCGGCGGGATAACGACGTGCGGCCCAAGCCAGATCTGCGGTTTCGTCGTTTCCCTGCCCACGCGCGATCAGGCCCTGACGGCGCAGCATTGCCAGAAAGAACAGCAGACTGGCCAAAGTGGCAAGCGTGGCGAAGGCGGTGCCGGCCAGCGTCGGGCGGAATATGCCCGGTTCGATCCACGCCATCAGCGGATTCTCGACGAAGCGTTCACGCGTGTTCCACCACCACCCGAGCCATGGCAGTTGCGACAGCAATGAAAACCACAGCGCATGCAGGAAGGTCGGGCGCAGACTGGCAAGCCACAGCGCAAAACTGGACTGCATCAATGCGCCAAAGTCACGTGGCGCGTGCGCAGGGCGATACTGGAGGGCAGGGTTGGATACCATCTGCACATGATGCCGCAAACCGATGCACTCTCCGCCACGACGTTTCCGCCCGCCGCCACGCTTGCCGTGCTCGTGCGCCATGCTGCTGCGAAATTGCCGGGCGAATCGGCGCGACGCGAGGCTGAAATGCTGCTTGAGCACGTTCTGGGCAAGGGGCGCGCCTGGCTGTTCTCGCATGCCGATGAAGTGCCGGGCGTCGAAGTCGTGGCAGGCTTCTGCCAACTTCTTGCGCGCCGTGTGCAGGGTGAGCCGCTGGCGTATCTCATTGGTCACGCGGGCTTCTGGACGCTCGATCTCCTCGTTTCATCCGCTACCTTGATCCCGCGCCCGGAAACCGAGCTGCTGGT
>JAEXRB010000017.1 GCA_023438325.1 Pseudomonadota bacterium
ATGTTGAAGCTCAGCGCCTTGGTGAGATTGTTGAAGCCTTGGAGCTTCAGGCGCGGCAACGGTTTGACCACCGGACTTTCCTTGAGGAGGGGTAAAAGAGCGCGAATTATCGAACAAACCGGGCGTAGAGCGAAATGCACCCCTGAATGTGGCACGTGGAGCACACTTTCGCGGCATTGTCTTCCGGCGTGTTCCTGCGTTGAGTTCCTGCGTTCGATTGATCCGGGCATGACGCGCCGCTTAAGCTACGCTGTGGATCAAGGTTCGGGGGCCAAATGTGAGTATTGTCCGCTTTCCATTGCAGGAAACACTGCGTCGGCCGTTGCGGCCCGAAGCGCTGGCGCTGACCGATCAGACGCTGCCCCGGTTTCTGGCGCATTGCCATCGGCGGCGCTATGCGGCGCGCAAGGACGTGTTCCGTCCGGGCGATGCTGCCACGACGATGTACTACGTCATCAGCGGTTCGCTGAGCGTGCTCAGCGAGGAAGAAGAGGGGCGCGAGCTGGTACTGACCTACATCAATGCCGGCGAGTTCGTCGGCGAAACCGGCATCTTCATCAGTGCGCCGCAGCGCGAAGTGATCCTGCGCACTCGCACGGTCTGCGAACTGGCGGAAATCAGTTATGAGCGTCTTCATGCGCTTCTGAGCGGCAGCTTGCGCGACGAGTGCCCGCGCCTTTTGTTCGCCATCGGAAGCCAGATCACGCGGCGTCTGATGCATGCCGGACGCAAGGCCAGCCGCCTGGCCTTCATGGATGTGACCAACCGCATCGCCAACACGATCGTGGATCTTTGTCAGGAACCGGATGCCATGACGCATCCGGAAGGGACGCAAATCCGTGTTTCGCGACAGGAGCTGGCGCGCATCGTGGGTTGCTCGCGCGAGATGGCCGGGCGCGTGCTCAAGCAGCTGGAAGAGCAGGGCATGCTGCGCGCGCGCGGCAAGACCATCGTGGTGTTGGGCGAGCGACCACAATGAACGGCGGGCGGTCGGGATAGGCAATTTCCTGCTCCTCGACCGCCTGCTATCACACGGGGCTTGCGTGGGCCTGATCGGCGAAAAGCCGCGCCAGCTCCACCCCCGGATCGGGTGCGCGCATGAAGGCTTCGCCGACGAGGAAGGCATCAATGCGGGCGGCCCGCATCCGCGCCACATCGTCAGGCCCGAGAATGCCGCTTTCGGTGACGATGCGGCGCCCATCCGGCACCGTTTTTTGCAGCGCAAGCGTGGTATCCAGCGACACCTCGAAGCTGCGCAGGTTGCGATTGTTCACGCCCAGAATCAGCCCCGGAACTGCCGGCAACGCCAGGGCGCGTGCCATTTCGGTGGCATCGTGCACTTCCACCAGCACGTCCAGACCGATCGATAGCGCCAGTGCTGACAAATCACGCAGTTGCGCATCATCGAGTGCGGCGACGATCAGCAGGATGCAGTCGGCACCCAGCGCACGCGCCTCGTGCACCTGATAGGCATCGATGGTGAAATCCTTGCGCAGCACCGGCAGCGAACACGCGGCACGCGCTTGTTGCAGGTAGGCATCCGCACCCTGGAAGAAATCCACATCGGTCAGCACCGAAAGGCAGGCCGCGCCTCCGGCCTGGTAGCGAGCCGCGATCTGCGCGGGATCAAAGTCCGGACGGATGAGACCTTTCGACGGGCTGGCTTTCTTCACCTCGGCGATCACCGCAGGCAAGCCCTGCGCGATCTTGTGTTCCAGTGCGGCGGCAAAGCCACGCGGAGGTGAGGCGTCGCGGCAGCGGGCGATCAGTTCGTCCTGCGGCACAATCTTGCGGCGTGCAGCGACCTCCTCAGCCTTGCGGGAGAGGATTTTTTCCAGAATGTCGCTCATGCCTGCACGCCTTTGAGTCGCTGTGTGGTCGCGACGAACTGATCGAGTTTGGCGCGTGCCAGGCCATTGGCCAGTACCTTGCGTGCCTGTGCAATGCCATCGCTGATCGAGTCGGCACGTCCGGCTGCATACAGTGCCGCGCCAGCGTTCAGCACGACGATTTCGCGCGGCAGACCATCGATGTTGTCCAGTGCTTCCAGCAGCATTACGCGGGATTCCTCGGCATTTTCCACCCGCAGGTTGCGACTGGCAGCCATCGCGATGCCGAAGTCTTCGGGATGGATTTCATACTCGCGCACCATGCCATCGCGCAGCTCGCCTACCAGCGTGCCGGCGCCGAGCGAGATTTCATCCATGCCGTCGCGCCCCCAGACCACCAGCGCACGCTGCGCGCCGAGGCGTTGCAGCACACGTACCTGGATGCCGACCAGATCCGGATGGAACACGCCCATCAGGATGTTCGGCGCGCCGGCTGGATTGGTCAGCGGCCCGAGGATGTTGAAGATGGTGCGAACACCCATCTCGCGACGTACCGGTGCGACGTTCTTCATCGCAGGATGATGGATTGGCGCGAACATGAAACCGATGCCGGTTTCGGTGATGCATTGCGCCACCTGCGCAGGTTGCAAGTCGATGGCCGCGCCGAGCGTTTCGAGCACATCGGCACTGCCGGAACGTGACGACACGCTGCGGTTGCCGTGCTTGGCCACTTTGGCGCCGGCGGCAGCCAGAACGAAGATGCTGGCGGTGGAAATATTGAACGTGTGCGCGCCGTCGCCGCCGGTGCCGACCACATCGATGAAGTGTTCGCTGCCGGGGACTTCCACTTTCGCGGCGAACTCGCGCATCACTTGCGCCGCACCGGCGATTTCACCAACGGTTTCCTTCTTCACGCGCAAGCCGGAGAGGATCGCCGCCGTCATCACCGGTGACACCTCGCCGCGCATGATCTGCCGCATCAGCGCGACCATTTCGTCGTGGAAGATTTCGCGGTGTTCGATGGTGCGCTGGAGCGCTTCTTGCGGGGTGATGGTCATGCCACCACTGCCGGCAGGTCGAAGTGGGTGAGAGCAGGTTTCATGGGACGTCGCACAGTTGATGATCCGTGGCCAATTGGCCGTGCCAAGTTTGGCACAGGTCCGAGCGTGCAGCCTATGCGAAAAACAAAGCACGGCTCCATTTTCCTGCGTAGTGAGGTCGCACCGATGAGCACTTCGACGACTGATCCGGCGCTTGCGTGTTGCCTTGGAAAAACCCCCGTGCCCTGGCGCAAGAGCGCGCTCGTCTGCTTCACCTCGAAATGTTCACGCCCGACACTGCGATTCACATCTGCCCTTGTGCAGGTTGCGCCGGACGGCTTGCACTGTCTGATCATGCTCAATGCCGTATCCGGCGCTGACTTGCGGGAAAACCTGGGGGCGCCCTCGTGCCTTTGTGCTCTCAGGGGTTGGGATTCCCGGAAAAGCCCTGACGGCCTGTGCTGGATTCCTCGAAGCCATCGCTGAATAGGGGGACGGCGAGGTTTTCAAGCGTGAACGTGGCTGTTTGTGCGCCCATTCGCACGATGACCTGGTACTCGCCAGCGACACCGTTGGTGACGAGCGGTAGCCAGACGCCGCGTGCCTGCAGCGTCGTCTGGCCGGAGAACGGAAAACAGGTACGCGCGTGGCCGTTGTTGTGCGGCGCTGCCAATGAGCTGCCGATCCTTGCGGCCCAGCGCCATGCCTCGCGATCACCCGCCACACGGGCGACATCCGGTGCACTTCGAGCGGGGATGTCGGGGGCAAGATTGATATGGCTGTGAGGTCGATCCGGCGATACGACGGATGTCTTGGGATTGTATAGGTGCTGCCGGCGCAGCTCGGGACGGAACAGCAGGCGCAGCAACTGGCTGGATGAGCCGAAGTAGAAGCGCACCAGTTCCATGCAGGGAACGATGAGGTGACGATCATCGTCCAGCCGAAGTCTGATGCAGTAACTGTGGGTACTGCCCTTGTGCCAAGGATGCGGTGCCAGCGGCAGGAGGAAGTGCCCGTTTTCGCTGGCACCGGCCTTGATGAACTCCGGGTCTGACGCGACGTCCACATCATTGAGTGTGGTCAACGCCGCCGGGTTGGGGCGCACCAGGCGCTGGTTTTGCCAAAGGTCGCCGATACGAAGCAGCACGAGGGTGCCGATGGAAACCCAGCAGGTGGTCTGCTGGAGGATGGGAATATCCGGGTCGACGATGGAAAGGTGAGCACAAACAGAGGGTTGGCTGTTGCGAAGGAGGCGATTCGGGTATCCCACCTGACCGAACCAGTCGATGCGCCAGAGGTCGTTTCCGGCGGGAAACGACCTGATAATCGGGCAAGCCGTTGATACGGCTGTCATTTCACCCAATTATTTCTCATTGACTTGGGCTGTTTTCTCGCCCACTTCGACCTTTTCTCACTCACTTGGACTCGATTCCACCCACTGTCAAAAGGTCCAAGTGGATGAGAAAAACGACCACTTTTGCCTAACATCGAAGCCCAAGACGATGAGAAAAAAGGTCCAAGTCGATGAGACTGAATCACATGGATCTTCGTAAAGCTTAAGTTACCCGCAGGCAGATAGCTAGGTAAGTACGGCACACGGAAGCTTCGTAGCTTACCTTCCCTTTTAACAGCGCAGACCATAGAAAGCCTATCATCTTGATGATCTTCGGATTACAGTAAGAAATCGCTGCCACACCTATTATCAATGATGTGCGATCCTACTCATGGTCTCAAGGTGCGAAGTCCTTAACTATTGTCGGAGTCGATCGCTCTCGCCGGTGAAAGCTAGGGCGCTTATATAGGCATCACGAAGGCCCCTCTAGGATCGTAAAATTCATGCCAATAAATCCGGGCTAATACAATAAAGTTAAGAATTTCAAGTTGATGCTATAGGCCTTTTAGTTCATTTAAGACAAAGGGGGAGCACCATGTGGATGTGCAAGATCACATCAAAATCTTTTTGGCATAGCGTTATCCTTGTGACTTGCGCCATCGTGCTTCCTGGGTGCGCCACCCTTACGATGCCAAAGCGGCTTCATGTTCAACAGCAATGGGCACAAACATTTCGCGAATTGGGCATCGTACCTGTCTTTCCGCCGCGCGAAGATGTCTATGTGGGTGATATGTATGCCTACGCTTACAACCCCGATGATCCAGGTATCGAGAAGATCTTATTCGAGGATTTCGATAGCCTTTCAGACGAAGCCCGCAAGATGCGACTTCAAATTGGCATGAGTCCGCGCCTGGGGCGTATGAATTTGAATCACCTCCTGGACAATGAGTATACGGAGACGCTCTCCGCACCAGCGACATCCAACGACTACAACGGCATTCTTGGGAATCCTGCGTTCGAGGCATCGAAACAGGCACTTGATGAATTGAGAAAGAAGCTTGTAGACCTTGACGATGCCAAGATGGTCGCTATTAGGAAGTTCGACGATGCAGAAGAAGCACTCCTCCAGTCAACTCGTAACAAGAAGGCGCGAGACGATGCAGCAACCAAGGCGAGAGCCGAGTTCGCGGCCGCCCAAGGCGCTCACGTGGACGTATCGTTCGAGCAATCCGGGGTCAATGCAGCGGCGAAAGCGCAACGAGAAGCTGATGATCGAGTCTTGCGCGCCAACCGCGCAGTCGAAGATGCCCCTGATGATGGGAGGGAAGCCGCGCAGCGCGAACTCACAGTTGCTACCCGTGCTCAGCAGGATGCAGTGACACAACTGAGGCGTGCCAATGAAGCCCTCACAGAGCGGCAGCAAGAGGGAGTTGATGCCAATGTTGAACATGCAGCCGTGGCCGTCAAAGCAGCCAACGACGAACTGGAGAAAGCAACGGAGGCAGAATTGCTTGCCACCTACGCGAGGGACGACGCCAAGCGCGCTCAGTCCGCTCTAGATGCTGCACAGGCCGAACCACGGAAGGAGCTGCAGGCAAAGATTCAAACTGCCGAAGCGTTGCATGATGCAGTTGGTAAGGCGGGGGCTCGTATGTTGTATGCGCAACCCCGAGATGCTAACAAGAATGTCTTTACAGGCAGTTCGCTCCCTGTTGGCATAACGGCTGATGATGCGATCGGCTCACGTACCGCACGCCTGCGTCTGGTTGGTTTCCCTGACTTTTCTGCGACCTCATTTTCCCAAGGTGACCTATCAGGTCTGGTACCTCTGGAAGCATTAGGTCTTGGGATGAACGTCTCACGCAATAACATCCGTCAGGTGAGTGTGAAGATACCCGCCGCGGAGTCCTACGGACTCTCGACAAGCGCTCTTCTAGAGACGCTGCTGAGTGAGGTGTCGTATGACTGCGAGGCAAAGAAATGCCGCGGCTGGATTTTCTCCAAAAACTACGATAAATTACTCAATATAGCCATGCTCACCACCGGCAAGGACAGCTATAGTGAGGATGGAAGTATCTATTTTCGTATTATCGCAGAAGTTTACTACGCCCGTGCCATGGATGTTGGCATCTATGCGAGCAAGTCCTTCGGAATGCGCACTCAGGTAGACGCACCAATGCAACGCAGTGATGGCCAGAAAGCAGACATCAATGAGTTAGGCCGTCCCAAGAACACAGCGACGCATATTTCCAGTGCGGGCATGGAGTCAGTCGCGTTAGCCGCGCAATTGGGCTCCATGCTGGAGCGCTTGGGTACTATGCAGTCAGAACCTGGCGGATCCATTCAATTGGTCAATGCTAGCGATAGCGCTATCGGTGTACGTCGCGTGTTTGATCGTCCTATTGCGATTGGATTCCGCGCCTTGGTCGTCCATTACGACATACATTCCGGCATGGTGAAGGGCGTATGGGTTAGTGGTTCGGGAGCAACGACTCTTAACATCCAGCATAGGGAGTTCGCCCCGTAGAGGTTGGGTCAATCTCCCTCACCCGAGTCCACTGATTTCTGGCTAAAACCCGCCACTGCCTGAGCTTGGGGATCGCTGCATAACCAGTCCAAGTTTTCTGCCGCATCCCCAGTGGGTCAGTTTTGGATCGGCGGCAACATGGCTGCGATCAGTTCGATGCACCATTGTCCTTGCCCGCCAGAACTGAAGTGTTGGTGCCCCAGATTCGGATCTCCTGCGATGAGATAGGCTAGCGTCACAATTGAATGCTCCTTATGCTTGAGACCTGACCAATGGGAAAGCCGTACGCCGAAGAGTTGGCGCAGTTGGAACCCACGACGCGCGAGGTGTTCGAGCTTCCGGTCGAGACGCTGAGGCGCGCCATCGAGGACTGTGCTGGAAGCGGTCTTGTCATCGTTGCCTCGGGTGGTTCCCACACTGTGGCGCTCTATCTGCTCGAACTGCACCAGCGCGCTACGAGTCATCCCTGCCGCATCGTGACGCCGCTGGTCTTTCGCAACGAGCGTCGGCTGTCGTTAGGCGATGTTTGGCTGCTCAGCGCCGGTGGGAGCAACGCGGACATCTTGAGCGCGGCCGAGCAGGCAATGCAGGTCGGCTCGCGCTCTATCACCGCCCTCGTCGCCGCTCCCGACAGCGCTCTAGAACGCTTGATCGCCCCGTATGGTGCCAGTCGCACGGTGTCCTTCACCCTGAGCGCCGGACGCGATGGATTCCTCGCCACCAATAGCCTATGGGGTTCATGCGTATTACTCGAACGGGCTTACCAAGCGGTCGGGGGCGCAGGCCCGCCTGTGACCCAGGCAGAGGTCGAGGCTGCCCTGCGCTGGGGCGAGGTCCAGGCGCAGTCCGTCCCTTTGGCCGACACGTACGTTGGCCTCGGGGACGGAGACACCCTAATTGGGTTGTCTGACCTAGAAATGCGCGCCACAGAGGCGGCCTTGGCCTCGGTGTGGGTGACCGACCTGCGCAACGTAGGCCACGGACGTCACTACTGGTTCGCGACTCGCGGTGCGTCGACACAGGTAATCAGCCTGTCCACTCCGACCTACTTCCCCCTCGCCGAGCAGACCGCGGCTCTCATCCGCATCGCCGCTCCGGTCCACGCCGACACGGTGCCAAGCACTGGATCGCGGGCGCGGCTGGCTTCGATCGCTTGGTCGCTGCATCTGGCGGCACGTCTAGGCGGCCGCCTGAATCGCGATCCTGGACGTCCCGGGGTTCCGACCTTCGGCGAAGCACTCTACAACCTGGCTCCCCCGTCAGTCGTACAACGAGATGACGTGCCGTGTGACGAACAAATCATCCTCGCCAAGCTGGGGATCGCCGAACACAAACTGGCACCAGCTGTGCGCGACGAGTGGCAAGTGCATCTGGACGCCTTTCGCGTCACGCTGCAGGCCGCGCGGCCGCGAGCGGTTGTGTTCGACTTCGACGGCACTCTCATCGAATCCTCGCGTCGCTACGAAATGATGGAAGCGCGCGTGGTTGATGAGTTAGTGCGTCTGCTACGTGCCGGTGTGGCGGTTGGCATTGCGACCGGGCGAGGTGACTCCTGCGGGCACGCTTTGCGTCAGGCACTTCCGCGCGAACTCTGGGATGGAGTGGCGGTCGGCTATTTGAACGGCGCCATGTGTCAAGCCCTTGCCGACGAAGCCCTCGCGCCGGTGGAACCGGTCGCAGCTATCGAGGAGGCCTTTCAACGCATTCAGCGCGTGATCCTCGCCGGTGGCGGCCATCGGCGCCGCTACCCACGCCAGTGCTCAGTGTCGGTACCAGACGGGCGTGCCATGTCCGAGCTGTGGACGCAGGTCTCGGACCTGTTGCGCGACCTCACCGAGGGCGAACATCTGCGGGTCTGGATGTCTTCGCACTCCATCGACATTGTCGCTAGTGAGGTTTCAAAGCAGAACGTTGTGAGCTACATGGCGAGCCTTTCGAATTGCTTGCCGGACGATGTGCTGTGCATAGGAGACCGCGGGCGATGGCCGGGTAACGACTTTGAGTTGCTAGACCGCCCGCTGAGCCTGTCATCCGAGCAATGCTCCTCAGCACCCGACCGCTGCTGGAACCTTGCCGGACGTCGGCGACGCCAAGTTGGCGCGACAGTTGCACAGTTGCAGATGTTCGATGCGATCCAGGGTGAATTACGATTCCGGGGGTAAGTGGATGAACGAGCGAGCGGCGCTCCGCATGCTGAGCCGCGTGATGGAGTGGGACGTGGAGAAAGCACAGCAAGAGTTCGAGTGGCTGCGCTTGATATCGGCAGTGAAGTACGACAGCTACCGGGACTTTCTGGCTGGGGTTCGATTTCTCGAGAGTCTCGTCGGCTGGCTGTTGCAGTTCCAATCACATGATCGCGCGGCGGCCTATGACTTTGTTCGTCATCGACTCGTGTTCGTCAGCGCTGTGGAGCGTGAGCGTTTGGTCGAGGCGATGTATTCGCGTACGGTCTTACCACGGTTATTGCGCTCCGTCGCTCAGACCCGCAGCATCGCACCTTGGCAGGTCTACACGACAACTGATGCAATCCAGGATCTGGAGATTGCTCGCCGGCGCACTCTCTTCCTCGGCTTGAGCGACGGAGCTCGGCTGGACACTTTCCGCCATGCCAACGTCGGGCGTATCTCCAACGAGCAGGTCGTCATGGGATCACAACTCGATGCCGAGAAGTGGGAAG
>JAEXRB010000054.1 GCA_023438325.1 Pseudomonadota bacterium
CTCCATCGCCATGTTGCTCATGCAACGCGACGGCCATGCCCCCACATGACCCCCCACACATGGGGAATGTATCGCGCACATATCCAGACAAAGCAAGTGTTTTTTCAGAAAACCCAAACCAGCCCGAGCCACCTCGAGACAGGCGGACAGACTGCCCCCAAGCCCGCCTCCGGAGTTGAACTGCCACCGGACACATCCCCAAAGTCATCGCCGGCGCTGTCGCCATCGACATCCGATGCTCCCGTCGACGGACGACCATGCCGATAGCCGGTGGCACACCACACTCAAAACGGGTGGGTGACAGGGATTTTTCCGTGAACGGAAAGTCTGACCAACAGGCAAAAGGTCTCGACCAATGCGCACCTGGCTGCGCATGACACGCACAACCACGTGGGCGCGAAAAATGGAGTCAACCCGGTGACTTGCGGGGCACGCGACGAAGTTGCGGCGCAGAACCTGATGTCTTGATCAGTAACACCGCAACAAAAAGCCCGCATCGCTGCGGGCTTTTTTGCCATCTATCTGATGGAGGCCTGGGTCGGAATCGAACCGGCGTACACGGATTTGCAGTCCGCTGCATGACCACTCTGCCACCAGGCCGGAGGCGTGCCTCGGAGTGGATCGAGGCGATTTCTGGCGAACGGGTCGATCCAGAAATACGAAACCCCGGCAGGCCGGGGCTTCGAGGGATGCGATGAAGCCGGGCAATTATAGCCTCGGGCTTGCACCTGTCAATCAATGCCGATGCGGCACGCCGGACTTGGGACAATGGCACGGCATGGTGGGGCCGTACTCCACGCCATAGCCGTGTCCATCCTGATGCCGCTGCCAATAGAAGGTCGGCGCGGGAGCGGCGCGATGTCCCACCTCGGCCATGTCGGCATCCACGTCGAACAGGCGGCCATTGACCATGACGTAACGGGTGTCGGCGGTGGCACGAATGTCCTCCAGCGGGTTGGCGTTGAGCACCACCAGATCGGCCTTCTTGCCGGCTTCCAGGGAGCCCAGTTGCTTTCCGAAACCGATGGAATCGGCACCATCGATGGTGAAAGCGCGCAACGCTTCCCAATTGCTGAAGCCGCCCTGCACCAAGCTCCATGCCTCCCAATGCGGCGAAATGCCCTGCAACTGGCCGTGGCCGCCAACCTGGATTTTCACACCGGCGTCACGCAAGGCTTTGGCAGCCTTGGCCACTTCGATGTGGTAGTAGTCCCAATCGGGTGCGGTTTCGCGACGGATGCTGCGGGCATCCAGGGTCTCACGCGGGAAGAAACGCGCCAGTTTGCCGTCTTCCCAGACATTGTCGCGGGCGTACCACCAGTATTCACCCGAGAGTCCGCCATAGCTCACCACCAGCGTCGGCGTGTTGCGCACGTCGGTGTGCTTCCATAGCTCGATCACATCGCGATACAGCGGTGCCACCGGCAGGTTGTGCTCGATGGTGGTGACGCCATCGAGGATCATCGTCATGTTGTGATGGAAGGTGGAGCCGCCCTCCTCCACCACCAACATGCCGAGTTCGCGCGCGGCCTGATCCACCTGCTGGCGCTGGTCGCGGCGCGGCTGGTTGTAGCTTTTCACGCTGAAGGCACCGTTGGCCTTCATCCGGCGCAGGTGCGAACGCGCGTCATCGAGCGAGTTGATGACGGCCTTGAAGTCGCCATCCGCGCCGTAAAGGATGGTGCCGGTGGAATAGATGCGCGGGCCCACCAAGGTGCCAGCTTTCACCAGTTCCGCCTGCGAGAACACCAGCTCCGTCGTGGCGGAAGGGTCATGCGTGGTGGTGATGCCGAAGGCGAGGTTGGCGTAGTAGGCCCAGTTCTGCTGCGGCACCACGCCGCCGCCAAAATGCGCGACGTGCGCATGCACATCGGCATAGCCGGGCACGATGGTTTTGCCGCTGGCATCGATGATGCGCGCACCGGGTGGAATCGAGACGTTCTCGCCCACCGCACGAATGGTGTCGCCCTGCACCAGCACGGTGCCGTTCTCGATCACTTCCTGCACGTTTTGCGCATCGCGCATGGTGACGATACGGGCATGCGTGAATGCCACCACCTCTTTCGGCGTATCCACGGCGGCCACGAGGCCGAGCTTCACGCCCTTGGCCGAATCAGGCTTCGGAAGATCTTTCGGCGCCCCCGGCACGAAGGCGAACAAGTCCTTCAAATCACGGCTGAAGTATTCGTCACCCACCACCCAGTGCAACGATCTGGAATCGGCTGACCAATGCAAATAGGAACCGGCATCGCGGCTGACCTGGGTCACCGGAATGGTCTTGGTGTCTTTCGACAAGGCGATGCTTCCACCGGTCTGCGGCAGCGGCGCGACATAGGCGTTGAACAATTCGGTGAAGGCCACCCATTTGCCATCCGGACTGATGCTGACCAGATCCGGATATTTCAGATCGAGCACTTCACGTGCGTCCTCGCCATGCAGGCCGACGCTCATCAGCTTCTTGGAAAGCCCGCCGCCGGTGAAATACAGCACACGCGATCCATCGGCGGAAAACTGTGGATTTTCGCCGTTTTTTGCTATGCGGCGCGGCTCACCACCCTGCGCAGGAATCACGTGGACACCGCGCTCACCAGACCACATCGCCCCGGTCATGCCGCTGCCGCCAGTGCGGCTGTAGACGATGTGTCGACCATCGGGCGAATGTTTCGGGCCGTAGTAGAAACCCGGTTTCGTGCTGATGGTGCGATCACTGCCGCTGGCAAGCTCGCGCTCGCGGATCGTCACTAGGTCGGCATCGCTCCACACGGTGTAAAGCAACTTGCGGCCATCGGCGCTGAAGCTGGGCTGGTACTCGAAGACACCGACGTTGCTGGTGAGCCGTTGCGGCTTTCCGTTCGGCAGTGCGCGAGTGTAGAGATGGCCGAGGGCGTGGAACACCACGGTCTTGCCATCCGGCGAAGTCGCCACGTCGCGGATCATCTTCGGTGCAAAACTTCCCGCTTCCAGCGTCTGCTCGAAACGCAGCGGCTGGGCAAGACTTTGCTCGACCTGTGCTTCGAAAGGAATCCGCGTCGCCGCACCGCTTTGCGCATCCACGCGCCAGATGCCGCCCTGCGCCCAGATCAGCAGCGCCGAGGCATCGGGCATCCAGTTGTAATTGGCATACGGGCCGAAGATCGCCCATGCCTCCTGCTGATCGTGCGAGAGGCCATCCCACAGCGGCTTCACGTCACCGGAGGCCAGATCCAGCACATGCAACACGCTCTTTTCGCGCACACGCTTGACGAACGCCAGCGATGCACCATCAGGCGACGGTTGCGGACGCACCGCACCGCCGGCCGAAGCGATCACCGTGCTGGTTTCGCCCGTCTCCCGATCCAGCCGCTTGATCGCGTAGATGGTGTCGTGCGGGTTCTTGTTGTACTGGAAGAACGGCCCGGACGTGACATCCTCGGAGAAGTAGACGTAGCGGCCATCCGGGGATACCGCCGGTTCGCCAAGATCCTGTTGATCATTCTTCTGCTTGGTCAATTGCAGGCCTTCGCCGCCACTGACGTGGTACATCCACAACTCGCCAGCACCGAGCGAACGCTGGCCGGTGAAGTGCTTGCGGCCGATGAGGTATTGGCCATCGGGCGTCCACGCCGGATTGTTGAGCAGGCGGAAGCGCTCCTTCGTCACCTGCACCGCGTTCTTGCCATCCACGCCGATGCGCCAGAGGTTGTTGCCGCCGTCGCGATCCGAAGTGAAGGCCAGTTGCGCACCATCGGGCGAAAAACGCGGCTGGATATCCCACGCCGCCCCGGACGTGATGCGTTGTGCCTTGCCACCGCCCACGGGCAGTAGATAAAGATCACCCAGCAGCGAGAACGCGATGCGCTTGCCATCCGGGCTCACATCCACGTCCATCCAGGTGCCTTCGTCGGTGGTGAACCTCGCGGTGGTGGCCGCCGGCAGCGCCGTGGACACATCCCAACGGGCATCGTCGGCCTTCTTCGATGCGGCCTGCGCCGGGTTCAGCACAGCGGCAAGACAAAGGGCGATCGGGGCAAAACACAGGCGCATGGATGGAACTCCAGGATGGGCACGAACCACGCACCGTAAACGAAATCGACCTCGGACAACACGTGCCGGAAGGGCCACCGTGCCAGCTTCGCCTGCCGCATCGATCGCGACGTGCCCGGTCACGCGGTGACGTGTTCGGCGTCCTGGATGGCTTCATCCACCCACTACTGCGGAGCTGACATGTATTGCGTTCGCGTCAAAGCATCCACGCACGAAGGCTTCGGGGAGTTGCAGGGCATGCTGCATTTCCGCGATGGAACGATCCGGCTCCAGTATCAATCCGGCGATGCCCTGCTCGGCCTGTGGAAATCCAGCGCCAAGGAGCGGGAAATTCCCCTCGAACTGCTTCAGCGGGTGACGTACCGCGCCGGATTCCTCCGGCTCTTTCCTCGTATCGAACTGTATTTTTCCGACTTCGTCGCCGCCAGCAAACTGCCGGCAGCCGAAGCCGGCGTACTTCGCCTCAAACTGCCCTTGGGCGAACGCGAGCGCGCCATGGCACTAGTCGAAAACGCAGAAACAGCCCGCGCATTGCTTCGTACCCTGCAACTTGAAAAAGACATCGAGAAACTCTCCAGCGCCGACCCACTCTCCTCGGCCAATGGCACCCCCTTGCTGACCGGCATCGTTTCCACCTGGGTGAAGCAGAGGCTCTCGTCCAAATAGTGCCGCCACTGGCACAGCGCGACTCTCGCCCGCGTTTTGCCACATTCCATGCCGCACTCGGTCATACCGGAGGCTGATGCGCGCCTATACACTGTTCGGGTTCCGACCATTGGAGTCACGCGCATGTCTTCCTCGTCAGGCTTTCGTCCCGCCGTCGGCGCCGCGCTGCTCGCCCTGATGCTTGCCATCAGCGGCTGCGGCGGCGAGCAACAGGCCACACCGCCCGAGAGTCCCTCGCCTGTCAGCACCACGCCTGCACCGAGCGATGCCTTCGTCCTGTCCGATGCCGGCGGCGAGGATTATCAAGGCCGCCCGGCCTTGCGGCTGCGCTTTTCTCAGCCACTTGTCGCCGAGCAGGCATTCGACGAACTGCTGCTGGTACGCGATGACAAGGGCGCCGATGTCTCCGGAAGCTGGGTGCTCGACGACGAAGATGCCCGCGTCCTGCGCTTCCCGTATGTGCAGGGCAACAAGACCTACAACGTGACTTTCAAGAAAGGCCTCGCCACGCCGGACGGACGCACACTGGGCGACATGCCGGAGCGCCAGGTGTATTCGGGCAATCTCGCACCCGTCGTCGGTTTCGCCAGCCGCGGCAGCGTGCTGCCGGCGCGCGGCACGCAGGGATTGCCCATCGTGGCGGTGAACACGTCGGAAGTGGACGTGGAATTTTTTCGGGTTCGGGAAAAATCGCTTTCCGATTTTCTCGGGCGCTACGCCAGTACCGAGCAACGTGGCTACTGGGAGCTGAGTCGGATCAATGCCTTGGCTGATTCGGTCTATTCCAACCGTTTCGCCCTCACCGCGCCGGTCAACGAACGCCAGGTCAGCTTCATCCCGGTGCAGACCATCTCCGAGTTGCGCGAACCGGGCGTCTATTTTGCCGTGATGCGCCGCGCCGGCAACTTCGACGGTGGTTATGAAACCACGCATTTCTACGTCACCGATCTGGGCCTGCATGCGCGTGTGCAGAAAGAAGGCCTGTACATCCACGCCGCTTCGCTCGCCAGCGGCCAACCGCGCAATGGCGTGGAACTGCGCCTGCAAAACGAAAAGGGCGAAGCCCTGGCCACCGCCATCACCGCCAACGATGGCGGTGCAACGCTCGACGCCCTGCCCAAACAGCCGCATGTGCTGATCGCGCGCCAGGGCGCCGAAGTGGCGCTGGTGTCGTTCCGCCAGCCGGCGCTGGATCTTTCCGAATTCAATGTCGCAGGCCGCAAGCAGACTTCGCAGGATGTGTATGCGTGGTCGGGCCGTGACCTGTTCCGCCCCGGCGAGGTGCTGCAGGTTTCCGCGCTGCTGCGTGATTACGACGGCCGCCTGCTGCCCGAAGCGCAGACGCTCTACGCCACCTTGCGCCAGCCCGATGGCCGCGCCATTTCCACGCTGCCGCTGGAACCTGCGGCACAGGGCTACTACGGCTACCTGCGCACTCTGGCCGAAGATGCGCCCACCGGGCGCTGGTCGCTGGAGTATCGCCTCGACCCGAGCGCGGCCGAACCCTTGGGCCGCTTCGCCTTCCGCATCGAGGAGTTCCTGCCCGAGCGGCTGAAGCTGGCACTCGATTCTTCTGCCGAACGACTGAAAACCGGTGACAGCCTGCCCCTCAGCGTCGATGCCGACTTCCTCTACGGCGCGCCGGCCGCCGGCAATCGTTTCCTCGCCGAAGTGCTGTATCGCCCTGCCGTGCGGCCGATCCCCACACTCAAAGGCTGGTTCTTCGGCGACCCCACCATCGCCTTGCCGAAAGATCCCGAACAGGCCATCGACACCAAGCTCGGCGACGATGGCCAATTGCATGAAGACCTCACCGTACTGCCTGACACCACTCCGCCAGCCGCACCGTTCGAAGTGATCGTCAGCGGCAGCGTGTTCGAATCCGGTGGCCGCGCCGTGCGCCGTTCGCTGGTGCGCACTGTCTGGCCCGCCGATGCGCTCGTCGGCGTGCGCCCGCTGTTCGATCCCGAGGATGGCCCGAACGCGCACAGCGATGCGGCCTTCGAGATCGTCAAGGCCCAACCCGATGGCAGCTATCAAGCTGCCCAAGGTTTGCAGGTGAAACTCATCCGCGAGTTGCGCGACTACCACTGGAGCTGGGTGGACGGCAGCGGCTGGAACACCGACTTCACCCGCCGCTACGTGACCGAATCGGATACGTCGCTCGATTTCGACGGTGCCTCGCCGGCGCAGTTCTCGGCACGGGTGCAATGGGGTGAATACCGGCTGGAAATCTTC
>JAEXRB010000109.1 GCA_023438325.1 Pseudomonadota bacterium
ATGTGGAACGGCGCCGCACCGAACTTGAACGCGATGCCGACCACGATGAACACCACGCCGAACAACAACATCGTGCGCTGATCGCCTTGCGTCGCCACGGCCACTTCGTAGATGCGCGCGATATCGAGCGTGCCGGTGGCACCGTACATCATGCTCAAGCCGTACAGCAGCATGCCCGAGGCCAGTGCGCCCAGCACGAAATACTTGACCGCCGCTTCCGTGGCCAGGCGATTGTCACGATCCAGCGCCACCAGCGCATAGGACGACAGCGCAAGCAGCTCCAGCCCCAGATACACCACGACGAGGCTGCCGGCCGACACCATCAGCATCATGCCCAGCACCGCAAACAGGCAGAGCATGTAGAACTCGCCCTTGAACAAGCCCCGATCCTTCAGATACGGCTTGGCGTAGACAAATCCGAGCGCGGTGACCAGATAGATGAACAGCTTGAGCAGATCGCCCGCGGCATCGCGCTGGAACGTTTCTGCAAATACCCGCACCGGCAGGGTCACGCCCGGAACTCCGCGCAAGGTCAGGATCGCGGCCACGGCCAGAATGGCCAGCGCGAGGAAGTGGATGAAGCCACGGCGTTCCTGACTGACGAAAAGATCGGTCAGCAGCAAGGCACAGGTTGCGCAAAGCAGGAAGATTTCCGGAACCAGCGGCAGGAAGTCGGCGGAAGTGATCATCGTCGTCGTGCCCCAGGCTTACAGTTTCGACGTGGCGATTTGCGTCGCCAGGTGCGCGATGGAGGTTTGCATCAAGTCGGTCAACGGCTTGGGATAAAGCCCGAGTGCCAGTGTTGCCAGCGCGAACAGGCCGAGCACCAGTGCTTCACGTCCGCCGATGTCCTTGAGTGCTGCAACATTCGGATTGGCAACCTCGCCGAACATCACGCGCTTGACCAGCCACAGCGAGTATGCAGCTGCGATGATCAGCGTGGAAGCGGCCGCCACGGCGATCCATACGTTGTCCTGGAACGTGGCCAGCACGACCATGAACTCGCCAACGAAACCGGACGTGCCCGGCAGGCCGGCATTGGCCATCGCGAAGAACACCATGAAGAAGCCGAACCACGGCATCACGTTCATCACGCCGCCGTAATCCCGAATCATGCGTGTGTGCATGCGGTCATAAAGCACGCCGACGCAGGAGAACATCGCACCGGAAATGAAACCGTGCGACACCATCTGCACCATCGCGCCCTGAAGGCCGAGCTGTGCACCTGCGGACTTGTCGGCTGCCACCAGCGCCAGCGCAATGAAGATGCCCAGCGTGACGAAGCCCATGTGCGCCACCGAGGAGTAGGCCACGAGCTTCTTCATGTCTTCCTGCACCAGTGCCACCAGGCCGACCACGATCACGGCAACGAGCGAGAGGCCGATCACCAGCCAGGCCCATTCGGCGCTGGCATCGGGAACGATGGGCAAGGAGAAACGCAGGAAGCCGTAACCGCCGATCTTGAGCATGATCGCGGCCAGGATGACCGAGCCGCCGGTCGGCGCTTCCACGTGGGCATCGGGCAACCAGGTGTGAACCGGGAACATCGGAATCTTCACCGCGAACGCTGCGAAGAACGCGAAGAACAACCACATCTGCTCGGTGCCGGTCAAAGGCAACGCGTACAAGTCGGCAAACTGGAAGCTGCCGCCTTTCAGGTACAGGTAAACCAGGCCGATCAGCATGAAGACCGAGCCCAGGAAGGTATACAGGAAGAACTTGATCGATGCGTACACGCGACGCGGGCCGCCCCAGACGCCGATGATGATGAACATCGGAATCAGCATGCCTTCGAAGAACACATAGAAAAGCATTGCATCCAGCGCGCAGAACACGCCGATCATCAAGCCTTCAAGAATCAGGAATGCGGCCAGATACTGCGGGAAGCGATCGGAAATCGCGCGCCATGCGCCGATGATCACCAGTACCGTGGTGAAAGCCGTCAGCAGCACCAGCGGCACCGAAATGCCATCCGCACCGAGGTGGTAACGGATGCCGAAGGCCGGAATCCAGTCACTGTTCTGCACGAACTGCATGGCCACCGTGGAATAGTCGAACGCGGTATACAGCGGCAGACCAAGCAACAGCGTCGCCAAGGCCACGGCCAGTGCAAACCAGCGCGCAGCCTCGGGACGGCGGGAAAGGAACAGCGTTGCCACGCCGCCGAAAATCGGCAGCCAGATCAGCACGCTAAGAAGATAACCGTGGGGCACCATGATGCGTCAGTCCTTGGAGTTCTTGTCAGCGCAACGCCAGAATCAGCGCGCCCAGCAGCAGGATCAGGCCGACGATCATCGCGAACGCGTAGTGATACAGCCTGCCTGTCTGCGCGACCCGGGCGATACCAGCGACGCGATCCACCAGAACGGCCGAGCCGTTCACGATCACGCCATCGATCAGGCCCGCGTCGATGCGCTTCCACAGCGAGCGGCCCAGCGCCACGCCACCACCGGCGAGGCCCTTGATCCAGAGATCATCGAAACCGTACTTGTTTTCCAGAATGCGGATCGGCATGGCGAACATCTTGCGCGCCTTGTCGGCCAGCGCCGGGTTGAACAAATAGATGTAGGTAGCCAGCGCAAAGCCACCGAAGGCCAGCCAGAACACCGGGGATTGGTAGAAATGCAGACCGAAGCCCACCGCCGCCGATACCCAACCGTGGTCGGCGTGCCAGATTTTTTCAGCCACGCCGGCAAGGCTGTCGTGGGCCGGCAGCACCGAAATCGCACCGGCGAAGAAATCGCCGAACAACATCGGGCCGACGGTGAAGAAGCCGATCAGGATCGACGGAATCGCCAGCAGCACCAGCGGCAACGTCACCACCCACGGAGACTCGTGCGGCTCGTGCGCATGGCCATGCCCATGCCCATGCTGGCCATCTTGCGCATGATGGCCGTCATGCGCGTCGCGGAAGCGTTCCTTGCCGAAGAAGGTCAGGTACAGAAGCCGGAAACTGTAGAAGCTGGTCACGAACACGCCCAGCAGCACCGCCCAGTAGGCATAGGCCTGCACCCAGCCACCCTTCTCCGCCGCAACCTGCGCGGCCAGGATGATCGAATCCTTGGAGAAGTAACCTGAGAAGAACGGCGTACCTACCAGTGCCAACGTACCGATGACACTGGTGATGAAGGTGATCGGCATGTACTTGCGCAGGCCGCCCATCTTGCGCATGTCCTGCTCGTGGTGCATGCCGATGATCACGCTGCCGGCCGCCAGGAACAAAAGCGCCTTGAAGAAGGCATGCGTCATCAGGTGGAACACCGCCGCCGAGTACGCCGAAACGCCCAGCGCCACGGTCATGTAACCGAGCTGGCTCAGTGTGGAGTAGGCCACCACGCGCTTGATGTCGTTCTGCACGATACCGATCAGGCCGGTGAAGAACGCCGTGGTGGCGCCGATGAACAGCACGAAGGCCAGTGCGGTTTCGGACAGTTCGTAGATCGGCGACATGCGCGCCACCATGAAGATGCCCGCGGTCACCATCGTGGCGGCGTGGATCAGCGCCGAGATCGGCGTCGGGCCTTCCATCGAATCAGGCAGCCACACGTGCAGCGGCACCTGCGCCGACTTGCCCATCGCGCCGATGAAAAGGCAGATCGCGATGAAGGTTGGCACCGACCAGTTCGCACCTTCCCACGGCGCGAAGGTCTTGCCGTCGATGTTGCCGAGGCTGCCGAACACGGTGGCGTAGTCCAGCGAACCAAACCAGAACAGCACCGCGCCGATACCGATCAGGAAGCCGAAATCGCCGACGCGGTTGACGATGAAGGCCTTCATGTTGGCGAACACCGCCGTCGGCTTCTTGAACCAGAAACCGATCAACAGGTACGACACCAGACCCACCGCTTCCCAGCCGAAGAACAG
>JAEXRB010000179.1 GCA_023438325.1 Pseudomonadota bacterium
CTTTCAGTGCGTTCATTGCCTCGGCCAGCGCGCGGGATTCGTCATCTTCGAAGGTGCCCGCCAGCCGTGCGATATCGCCCGGCACCGGCACTTCCGGCTGCACCATGCCGAGCGCTTCCTTGATGAGGCGCAAGATCACGTCGTTGATCGGCCAGCCGCGCTCACGGGCGATGCGCTTGATGCGATCGGCGACCTGCGGTTCGATGTCACGGACGAGGAAATCAGGCATGGAAGGTAAAGGCTACGACAATGTTCATGACGCGCGCCTCTTTATCGATCTGCGCGTTACGCAACATAGCACGGCGATGCCAGCCTGCCGTAGCGTCATCGGCCCATAGTTACCGTGCATCAGGTTTGTTCGGACGCGTGCTGCATGGTCGCATCCACCTGGTCGCGCATCCACCAGGCCATGACCAGCCCCGGTACGCCAACCACGACCGAAACCAGGAAGAACACCGGCCAGCCCCAGGCATCGGCCATCACGCCCGCCGGTGGCCCGACGAACACGCGCCCGAGACTGGCGAACGCGGAAAGCAGCGCATAGTGGGTTGCGGAAAAGCGCGTGCCGCACAGGCCCGTCAGCAAGGCCACGAACGCCGCCGTGCCCATGCCGCCCGCGAAATTGTCCAGGCTCAGCGCAAACAGCAGCAGACTATCCATAGGCGTGGGCTCGGGCAGCTTCACCACCAACACATTGAACGCCGGCACCGTCAGCGTGCCCCACGCATCGGCGCCCAGCTGCGCCAGTGCGTAGAAGCCGAAATTGGACACCAACTGGAGGACACCGAAACCAATCACCGCACTGGACAGTTTCACCCGCAGCAGGAAGAAGCCGCCGACGATCGCGCCGACGATCGTCATCAACAGGCCCACGGTCTTGTTCGCCAGCCCGACTTCGGTCTGACTGAAACCCACGCCCTTGATCAGGAATGGCGTGGACAGGCTCAACGCGAACGCATCGCCCACCTTGTACAGCACCACCAGTGCCAGAAACGCCCAGGCACCACGCATGGAAAAATAGCTGCGCAACGAGTCATCCAGCGTCTGGAAACGCAGCCAGCGCGTCGCCAGCCCACCCAGCGTCATGGCGCCGGCAATCTGCGCGAGCAACACCGCAAGTCGAATCCAGCGATCCGTGCTGTCCACCTCGACACCGGCCAATACGAGCAGACTGTGCGCCAGCCAAGCGCCCAGCGCCACGCCCGCGATCAATCCCAGAAACCCACGCAGTTCCTGCCACGCGGGTGCTTTGGCTGCCTCGGCAAACCGTTGTGGCAGTCGCGGCATCGCGAACAAGGCCAGTAGGCCCAGCACACCCAGTATTCCTGCCATGGTGCGGTAAACCTGCGGCCAGCTTCCCCATTGTTCGGCCCAGATCAGGCTGATGCCGCCCGACAGCACCATCGCCAGCCGATAGCCGAGCACCGTCACCGAACCGCCCAATCCGCGCTCGTTGGGTTGCAACAGATCGGTGCGATAGGCATCCACCACCACATCGAGCGTGGCCGAAAGGCATGCCACCGCCACCGCCATCGCGGCAAATACACCGATACCTTGCGCCGGCGACAGGCTGCTCATGCCCATCAATGCAAAGGCAAGGGCAAACAGCAGCAACACGATCCAGCCCCGGCGTCGACCCAGCCCCGGCAGATCGAAACGATCGATCAACGGTGCCCACAGGAACTTGAAGGTGTAGGGCACGCCGATCAAGGCGAGGAACCCGAGCGTCACCAGATCCAGCCCTTCGACCGTGAGCCACGCCTGCATGGCGCCGCCGGTCAGAGCCAGCGGCAGGCCCGAGGCAAACCCCAGCACCATGACAACCGCCAGGCGCCGGAATCCGGCCAGGCGATGCCCGAAATCCGTGCTGATCACCGCGTGTAATCCACCAGATACGGGGCGTGGTCGGAAAAGCGCGGCTCGCGCCAGACCTCGCAGCTGCGCAAGCGCTCACGCAACCCGGGCGTGGCAAGCTGGTAGTCGATCCGCCAGCCCACATTGTTGGCACGCGCCGCGCCGCGATTGGACCACCAGGTGTATTCATCCGCGGCGGTCGGCTTGAGTGCGCGGAAGCAATCCACCCAGCCGGCTTCAGGCTGCGGCGAACCATCTCCGCAGGCATCGGCGATCATGCCGTTGAGCCACGCGCGCTCGGGCGGCAGGCAGCCGGAATTTTTCTGGTTGGACGCCCAATTCTTGATGTCGTTGCGGGCACGCACGATGTTCCAGTCACCGCACAGCACGTACTCGCGCCCACTTGTCAGCCATTGGTCGAGGATCGGCTTGAGCCACGCCATCACGTCGAACTTGAAACCCTGTCGTTCCTCGCCCGATGAGCCGGATGGAATGTAGAACGACACCACGCTCAAGTTGCCGAAACGCGCCTCGATGTAACGGCCCTCATCGTCGAACGGCGCCCACCCCAGCGCGGTACGGATTTCGTCCGGCTGACGCCGGCTGTAGATCGCCACGCCGCTGTAGCCTTTCTTGGTGACCGCATCGCGAAACGCCACGTGATAGCCCGCAGGGCGAAATGCCTCATCGGCCAGTTGATGTTCCTGCGCCTTGGTTTCCTGCATGCACAGCACATCCACGTTCTGCTCGCAGAACCACGGGAAAAACCCCTTGTTCGCCGCCGAGCGCACGCCGTTGGCGTTGAAGGTCATGATCCGCATTGCCGCCATCCCTGGAAAAGCGTCGATGATACGGGCAGGGCGCTGCGCATGCCGACCGACACACGCAGCGACCGCACTGCCGCTGCGCGCCGCGTACCGCCCTGATGCGCTGCGACACGATATTTCACAATTGTCGTGATAGCTTCCGTCTCGACGCGCTCGGGGGGGGGGTACGTCGAACCATCATCCATCAGGAGAGACTCATGCTCGTACGTACCGGCGTGTTCGCCAGCGTGCTCGTTGCGCTTGGCTTGGTTCTACCCAACGTTGCCCAGGGGGGCAATTCCGAACGGTTGTCGCACCTGTCCACTGTCGAACAGGCATCCGATCCCTGGCAGGGCGAAGATCCGGCCACATTGGCGCGGCTGAAGGCCGAGGAAACCGCACTGATCGCGATACGCTCGGATTTCCCGACGCTGTTCGCCGAGGCCTATTCGCACTATCCGCAGATTCCTTCGGGCGTGCTGGAGGCCATCGCCTATTCGCAAACCCGCTGGATGCCTCTCAGCGCCAAGGCCGGGCACGACGAAAACCACCACCACATGCCCTCCGCCCACGGCGTCATGGGCCTGTACGGCGGTGAAGGCTTCAGCGATCAGCTTTCCCGCGCCTCGACCCTGATCGGCGTACCTGCCGACCTCATCGCCAGCGACAGTCGCTACAACATCCTCGCTGCCGCAGCGTTGCTGGCACGCGAGATCGATGCCGACAGCCGCAGCCGTCGCAGCAAGGGCGCCGCCATGCCCGAGGACATCAGCGACGCGCTGGCACGCTATGCCGGTTTCGCCCCGAGCCAGAGCAAGAATCCCATCGACGACTTCGCCCGCGAGAGCTTTGCATTCGACGTGCTGCTGGCGCTGGATCGCGGCGTCGATGAAAAGGGCATGCGCGTGCCCGAACGTGCCATCGCGTGGGAAAAGGCGTTTTCGGTAGAAAAACTGGTGCGCCTGCGCGCGCCGTTCGTGCGCCTGGATCTCAGCAAGAACCTGATCGACATCGGCGATTACGCGATCGACCCGCTCAGCGAGACCTTGCTCGACCTCAGCCCGGCCAAAGCCGCAGAAGTCACCGCCAAAAGCACCGATTACGGCCCGGCGATCTGGAATCCCGCCCATTCCAACAACTACGTCACCTCGCGCAGTGCCGCCGTCAGCGCCGTGACCCTCCACACCGCGCAAGGCAGCTATGCCGGCACGATTTCATGGTTCAAGCAGGCCAATCCTTACAAGGTCAGCGCGCACTACGTGATCCGCAGTTCCGACGGGCAGGTCACGCAGATGGTGCGCCATGCCCATACCGCGCATCACGTTGGCAACCACAACAGCTACACCCTGGGCATCGAGCACGAGGGCTATGTCAACAACAGCGCCTGGTACACCACGGCCATGTACAACGCCTCGGCCGCATTGGTACGCCACTTTTGCGCCAGTTACAGCGCCATCAGCTGCGCATCGGCCTACAAGGGCGCAGCCAGCAGCGGGATCAACGTGCTGGCCACCAGCGTGAAGATCAAGGGCCACCAACACTTCAGCGGACAGACCCACACCGATCCGGGCATCAACTGGAATTGGTCACGCTATTACACCCTGCTCAATCCCAACACGGGCGGCGGGGGTGGCACTGGCACCACGCGCATCCTGGATTCGTTCGAGAGCAGCGTCGGCCACTTCAACACCTCGCCCGCGTATTCGGGCAGCACCACCGGCATTTCGACCGCCTCCACCGCGCTGCGCGACTGCACGATGCGCAAGAACGGCTCCTGCTCACTGCAAGTCAAACTGGCCGACAACCCCAACAGCTCGGCTGCGTGGGCGGTACGCCTGCTGTCCGGCAGCGGCAACCCCGGCTCCAACACCAGCCTGACGCGCGCCAATGGCAAGGTCGGGTTCTGGGTGTATTCGGGCGGCACCGGCATGACGGCAGCGCTGGGCATCGACGACAGCGACGGCACCGAGCGCTCGATCGCACGCACCATCCCGGCCAACACCTGGACGTATCTTGAGTGGAGCCTGACGGATGCCAACCAGTGGGACGCCTGGGTCGGCGGCAATGGCGCAATCACCGCCTCCAGCGTGACCCTGGATGCGATCTGGTTCTATCGCGCCCAGACCGCTTACAACGTCTTTGTCTACATCGATGACGTGCAGATCAGGAACTGATCGGCACCACCCTCCGTGGGTGCCCCCCCGGCCGCCGCGCGCGGGGGGGGGGGCG
>JAEXRB010000299.1 GCA_023438325.1 Pseudomonadota bacterium
TTGCCGCAAAGCGCGCTCGCGCCGCCGCGCAAGGCAGCACCTCCACGATGCGCCCACCGGTCACCGCAACGGCATGGTTTTCCAATGCCACGCCATGCGGCTGAACCGGAATCACCCAGCCGGCTTCAATCAAAAGGTCGCAGGGAATGGCGGTCATGATGGTTTTCGGTCGGACGCAGGAACTCGCGCTGCAACGTGCCTGCCTCTTTCCGCTGCCGGAAAGAGGGGCGGAAACAGCGCTTACTTCACGCGGGAAACATATTCGCCCGTGCGGGTATCCACACGGATCACTTCTTCTTGCGCCACGAACAGCGGCACGCGCACCACGGCACCGGTTTCCAGCTTGGCCGGCTTGCCGCCACCTCCGGAAGTATCACCGCGCACGCCCGGATCGGTTTCCACGATCTTCAATTCGACGAAGTTGGGCGGCGTCACGGCAATCGGCGTGCCGTTCCACAGCGTCACCACGCACTCTTCCTCGCCCTTCAGCCACTTTTCCGCATCGCCCATGGCGTTCTCGTCGGCCGTGTGCTGCTCGAAGGAATCCTGCTGCATGAAGTGCCAGAACTCGCCGTCGCTGTAGAGGTACTGCATGTCGGTATCGACCACATCGGCGGTTTCCACCGTATCGGTGGACTTCATCGTCAACTCCATGACGCGGCCGGTCTTGATGTTGCGGTACTTCACGCGGGTGAAGGCCTGACCCTTGCCCGGCTTGATGAAATCGGTGTCAACGATCACGCAGGGATGACCATCCACGATGATCTTCAAACCGTTCTTGACGTCGTTCATGCCGAGTGTGGCCATACGCTAACTCCGTGTTCTGCCGCACATGCGGCTAAGATGGGTGACTGAAGAATCGTCGGCCCGAAAAACCGACCAAGCACACCATGATACCTGCAAGCCCCTGCCACGCGCAGCCAGCCGACTGGCGACGTCAATACCGCGACATCATTTCCAGCCCCGGCGAACTGCTTGCCGAACTGGATCTGACGCATCTGGCCGCCCGCATTCCTGCCAATGCCGCGGGCTTCCCGCTGCGGGTTCCACGCGCCTTCGTCGCAAGGATGCGCCGGGGCGACGAAAACGACCCATTGCTGCGACAGGTGTTGCCGCTGGACGAGGAAACCCGCCCGGCTGCAGGCTTCGACATGGACGCCGTCGGCGATCTGGCCGCACGCGATGCCCGTGGCGTCCTGCACAAATACGAAGGCCGTGCCCTGCTCATCGCCACCGGCAGCTGCGCCGTGCATTGCCGCTACTGTTTCCGCCGGCATTTCCCGTATGGCGAGGAAACCGCCGCCGCCAATGGCTGGCGCGACAGCATCGCCTGGCTGGAACAGGCCACCGACATCGAGGAAGTCCTGCTTTCCGGCGGCGATCCGCTCTCGCTCTCCACCACGAAACTGGCCGAACTCAGCGACGCCCTGCGCAAGATTCCGCATCTGAAGCGCCTGCGCATCCACACCCGCCTTCCTGTCGTGTTGCCGGCGCGCGTGGATGCCGAGCTGCTGGACTGGATCGCCTCTTTGCCCTGGCCCGTGGTCATGGTGATTCACGCCAACCATGCGCAGGAACTGGATCAGGAAGTAGCCAACGCCTGCGCCGCACTGTCCAGACATGGCGCTCGCCTCTACAACCAGGCCGTCCTGCTGCGCGAGGTCAATGACGATGTCGATGCACTGGCCGCGCTTTCCGAGCGCTCGTTCGCGCTGGGCGTACAGCCTTATTACCTGCACCAGCTCGATCGCGTGGCCGGAGCCGCCCATTTCGAAGTACCCGACGCGCGCGCGCTGACCCTGTACGAAGCCCTGCGCGCACGCCTGCCCGGCTATCTCCTCCCCCGTTTGGTGCGCGAAGTGGAAGGCGCGCCCGCCAAGCTGCCCGTTTCCCGCGGATGAACCTGCCGATGATCCATGCCAACGCTGGACATTGGCCGACAAGCGTGTAAAAAACCCCGACGAACTCTCAGATCCATCGCCCATGCCCAGCCAAGAACCCGTCGTCCGTCTGCTGCTGATCGACGACAAACTAGAAGACGCCGAACACAGCATCAGCCTGCTGCGAAACGGCGGCATTCCCGTGCGTCCCAGCCGCCCCGAATCGCTGAAGGAGCTGGAAGCCACACTGGCAGGCGCCGGCTGCGATCTCGTGCTCGCCAGCCATACCGCTGCCTCGATTCCGTTCAGCATGGTGGCCGAAGCTCTGACCTCCAGCGGCAAAGACATCACCCTCATCGCGCTACTGGATCAACCTGACGAAGCCCATCTCGACGACATCTTCGCCAAGGGCGCACGCAACTTCGCCCTGCGCGGGCGCGCCGAGCATCTGCGCCTGGTGATCAAGCGCGAATCCCGCATCCTCGAAGGCCGCCGCCAAGTGCGCCGACTGGAGGCGTCGCTGCGCGAAACCGAGCGCCGCTGCGACTCGCTCATCGCCTCCTCGCGCGATCCCATCGCCTACGTCCACGAAGGCATGCACATCCGTGCCAACCAGGCGTATCTGGAAATGTTCGGTTACGAGGATTTCGAGGAAATCGAAGGCTTGCCGCTGCTGGACATGGTCGGCCCGGAGGACGCAGACAGCTTCAAGCAATTGCTCAAGCAACTCAGCCGCGGCGAAGCGCCACCGAAGAATCTTGAGCTCAAGGCACGCCGCTCGGACGGGGAAACGTTCGATGCGGTCATGGAATTTGCCCAGGCCAGCTACGAAGGGGAGCCCTGCATCCAGATCGTACTGCGCCCGCAGCTCATCGATGCGGAAATGGTCAAGGAGCTGGATGCCCTGCGCCAGCGCGACCAGGCCACCGGCCTCTACAACCGCCAACACTTCCTCGGCGAACTGGACACGGTGATCGCCGCTGCCGCGGAAGGCACCACCGATCAAGCCATGCTGCTGCTGGAGCTGGACAACTACGCCACTCTGCTCAACGAGATCGGCCTGGCCCATGCCGACGAACTCCTGAGCCGCACCGCTGAGCGCATCGAAGCACAGCTCCCCGACAACACCATCGCCGCGCGTTTCTCCGATCACGGTTTCGCGGTGCTGTTGCTGCGCTCCAACCACCTGCAAACGCGGGAACTGGCCGAGAATCTTCGCCAGTCCTTCGAGAACACCATCCTGGAAGCAGGCGAACGCTCGCTCAACGCCAGCATGAGCTTGGGCGGCGTCCAGATCGGCCAGAAGATCGCCAGTGCCCAGCAGGTGCTCAACAAAGCCGTTTCGCAATTGCAGGCAGCCCAGGCCGAAGGTGGCAATCGCGGCCTGATCTTCGACCCGGCCGCACGTGATCGCGCCGAGGAAGAGCGCATCGCGCAATGGGTTTCGCACATGGAAGCCGCGCTCAAGGGCGAAGGCTTCGTGCTGTTCTACCAGCCCATCATCCACCTGCTCGGCGAACCGGAAGAAACCTTCCAGGTTCTGCTGCGCCTGACCGGCCCCAGCGGCGATATCGTCTCGCCCAGCGTGTTCATGGGCATCGCCGAAGAACACGACATGATGACCCGCATCGACCGCTGGGTGATCCAGCGCGCCATCGTGGCCATCGCCCAGCGTCGCCGCGCCGGCCACGACACACGCCTGTTCGTGAAGATCACCGTGGAAAGCTTGCAGGATCCGCAGTTCGCCACCTGGATCGGCGCCAATCTCAAGCAAGCCGACGTGCCGGCGAAAAATCTCGTCCTGAGCGTGTCCGAAGCCAAGACCTTCACCAACCTCAAGGCCGTGCAGGAACTGCATGCCGCATTGTCCAAACTCGGCTGCGGGCTCTGTCTGGAACAATTCGGCCTGGGCCTCAACTCTTTCCAGTTGCTCAGCCATATCGCTGCCGACTACCTTTCCATTGATCGCAGCCTGATCGAGGATTTGGGCAAAAACCCGGAAAATCAGAAGAAGGTGAAGGAAATCACCCAGCACGCCGCCGAACAAGACCGCAAGACCATCGCCGAAGGCGTACAGGATGCGGGCAGCATGACCGTCCTGTTCACCAGCGGCATGGACTATGTGATGGGCAACTTCCTGGCGCCGCCCGATCAAAGCATGAACTTCGACTTCAACCAGTGACACATCACGCCCGAGTGGTGGAATCGGTAGACACAAGGGACTTGAACAATTTGAGCCTCGCCAGGGAAACCCGGCGAGTGACGCCCGTCAAAGTCGGCGAACGCCCTGGATGCCAGCGCATCCGAGCCAACGCCGAGCCAAGCCCGCCCAGCAGCACGGTCGGGAAGGTGTAGAGAGCGGACGGCGGGTGCCTTCGGTCGAAAGACCATGGCAAAGGCGCGCTCCAGACCACGAACGGCGCTCGCGCCGGCGGCGAAAGCCGAAGTGGCAAGAAAATCCCTCGCCGCAAGGCGTGCCGGTTCGACTCCGGCCTCGGGCACCACACCACCCCACGAATGAATCGGAGCCACTCCATTTCGCTGATTTCCAAACAACCTCCGTCAACCCCAGGCACTTCCCTCGCGGAAGCGTGCTGAAACAGCCGCACAGCAAGCGAAAACGCCATTTCCTCGCGCAGCTCGAATGCCAACTCCACCTTTGTCACAGATGCCGATGCCTACCTTGCCCCCTCGCCACGCGCTTGCGCTGTTCACCCTTCTCATCGCTGTGATGGGCGTGACCCGCATCCACCACTTCGCCGCGATCCCAGATGCGTCGTGGGCGGTGTTCTTCGTGGCCGGCTTCTATCTGCGCGCGCAATCGCGCTGGGCGTTTCCGATATTGATGGCCGCAGCCGTGCTGGCCGACGCGTACGCCATCGGCAGGGCAGGAATGGATTTCTGGGGACATTACTGCGTCTCGCCGGCTTACTGGGCCCTGCTGCCTTCCTACCTTGCACTGTGGATGGGTGGTGCTTGGCTGGCGCAGCAACAGCCAGGGCTCGCATGGCGTTCGCTCGGAATGTTGTGCGCGTCGTTCTGGCTATCGGTGAGCGTGTGCTATCTGCTCTCCAATGGCAGTTTTTACTGGTTTTCGAGCAGTTGGGGCGGTACTCCCAGCGTGGGTGGCTGGTTCGCCAACCTGGGCCACTGGTACCTGCCCTTCCTGCGCACGACCGGCATGTACGTGGCTGCTGCCGCATTGCTGCACGCTGCTGCGCTCGCAACCGGGCTGGTCCCGCTGCGCACGACCCAGCGCCCTGCCACCTGAGCTGAGTCATGGGCCATCGGCTTTCCAGGATTTACACTCGCACCGGCGATAACGGCAGTACCGGGCTCGGTGATGGCACGCGGGTGCCCAAGGACGGCGAACGCATCGGCGTGCTGGGCCTGCTGGACGAGACCAATGCCCAGATCGGCGTGGTGCTGGCGCAGCCTCTTCCTTCCGGGGCACGCGAAGATCTGGTGGCGATCCAGCACGCGCTGTTCGATCTGGGTGGTGAACTCTGCCTGCCGGGCCATGCCGCCATCGACGATGCGGATATCGCATGGCTGGAACGTCGCCTCGACGATCACAACGCCAACCTGCCGCCGCTCAAGGAGTTCATCCTGCCGGGCGGCAGCATGGCTGCGGCGCATTGCCATGTAGCCCGCACCGTTTGCAGGCGTGCCGAATGTGCACTGGTCGCGTTGTCGCGAACTGAATCGGTACGGGCACAAGCGCTGGCCTTCGTGAACCGGCTGTCGGACTTCCTGTTCGTGCTGGCACGTGTTCTGGCGCGCGCCAACGACGGCCAGGAAACCCTGTGGCAGCAAGGGTTGCGCCGGAGGGGATAGTCATTCACCAGCCTCTCCACACCTTGCGGATCTACTCGCACCCCGCCTGCCTGCTGCACAGCAATGGTGCAGGCCATCCCGAATCACCCGCACGCCTGAGCGTCGTGCTCGACGGTCTGCGCGCAGCCGGGTTGCGCGGCGTGGAATGGTGCGATGCGCCCGCGGCAACCCGTGCGCAATTGCGTCTGGCGCACAGCTCAGCCCATATCGCCCATATTCTCGACACTCCCATCCACGACCTTGTGATGCTGGATGAGGACACCGGCATGAACCAGCACTCGGCCGAAGCCGCACTGCGCGCCGTCGGTGCGGCCTGCGCGGCGGTGGACGCAGTGGTACTGGGCGAATGCGAGCGCGCTTTTTGCGCGGTTCGACCACCCGGCCACCACGCCACACCCGAGCAGGCGATGGGATTCTGTCTGTTCAACGCGATTGCAGTGGCGGCGCGCTACGCTATCGAGCGGCATTTTCTGGAGCGCATCGCCATCGTGGATTTCGACGTGCATCACGGCAATGGCACCCAGGCCTGCTTCGAGAACGAACCGCGCGTGATGTATCTGTCCACGCATGAACGCGGTATCTATCCGCATACCGGGCTGCAATGGGAGCGCGGCGTGGGCAACATCCACAACGTGCCCCTGCCGCACGGCAGCGACTCGACGCGTTTCCGCACCGCCTACCAGCAGGTATTGCTACCGGAGCTGGAGGATTTCCGCCCGCAACTCCTGCTGATCTCGGCAGGCTTCGACGCCCATCGCGCCGATCCGCTGGCCGACATGCAATTGGAAGCCGACGACTTCGCATGGATTACGCGCGAGCTTGTCAGCCTCGCACTGCGCCATTCCCGCGGCCGCGTGGTGTCGCTGCTGGAAGGCGGCTACGACTTGACCGCGCTACGCGAAAGCGCGGTGGCACACGCACGGGAGCTGGCCGAGTGACCCCTATCGATCGCGCTGCACAGCGCCTCGCCTTCGTTCGCATGCATCTGGGCGCACAAGCTTCCGAGCCGGTCACCGCATCGGCCGATGCCGGCTTCCGCAGCTACTGGCGCACGCACACCGACGATGGCCGCAGCCTCGTCGTGATGGATTCGCCACCCGCGCAGGAGGACGTGCGCCCATGGCTGGCGCTGCACGCCCTGCTCGATCAAGGCGGCGTGCGCGTTCCCGCCGTGCTCGCGCGTGACGTGGATGCCGGCTTTCTGCTGCTCGAAGACCTCGGCGGCCCGACGCTGTTGCAGACCATCGACGCTGCCAACGCCGATACCTGGTTCGGCCATGTCCGCGATCAACTGTTGCGCCTCCAGCGCATCGCACTGCCCGACCACTTTCCCGCCTACGACGAAACCCTGGTGCGGCGCGAACTTGCGCTGTTTCCCGAATGGTTTCTGCAACGCCACCTCGGCATCCAGTGGCACGCCGATGAGCGCGCTGCCTACGAACGCGCCTGCGAGCACTTGCTCGCCGCCTTCCTTGTGCAACCACAGGTGTTGGTGCATCGCGACTTCATGCCGCGCAACCTGATGCCATTGCGTGACGGCGTGGCCGTGCTGGATTTCCAGGATGCCGTGCGCGGCCCCATCGCCTACGACGTGCTGAGCAGCTTCAAGGATGCGTTCCTGAGCTGGCCGCAAACGCGCATCGACGGCTGGGCAGCGCAGTGGCGCGATGCGATGCACGACGCGGGACTTCCCGTACCGTCGCGCGATGCCTTCGCACGCGATCTCGATCTCATCGGCGTGCAGCGCCATCTCAAAGTGCTCGGCATCTTCGCCCGCCTCAACCACCGCGACGGCAAGGCGCGCTATCTGGCCGATGCGTCACGCTTCGTCGCCTATCTCGATGCCGTACTGCCAAGGCATCCGGAACTGGCTCCGCTGCATGCCCTGCTGCAACGCCACGTATTGCCGGCAATCCCGCCGCTGGCATTGCCGCAATGAAGGCCATCGTGCTTGCAGCCGGGCGCGGCCAGCGCTTGCGCCCGCTCACCGATCACTGCCCGAAGCCGCTCTTGCCGGTCGCCGGAAAGCCGTTGATCGTGCACCATCTCCATGCACTGGCGCGCGCCGGCATCAGCGACGTGGTGATCAATACCGCATGGCTGGCCGAGCAGCTTCCCGCCGCACTCGGCGATGGCACTGCGTTCGGCCTGCGCATCGTCTATTCATTCGAAGGTGGCCATGCACTGGAAACCGGTGGCGGCTTGCTGAACGCCTTGCCGCTGCTCGGCGAAGCGCCCTTCCTCGTGGTCAACGGCGACATCCATGCCGATGTCGATTTCTCCCATCTCGCGCTGCCGGCAGGCGACTTGGCGCACTTGCTGATGGTCGCTCCGCCCGAAGGCAGCACGGGCGATTTCACTCTCGATGCACAGGGCCGCATGAGTCCGGACAGTGATGGCAATGGCGAACGCCTCACGTATTCCGGCATCTCGATCATCCATCCTGCCCTGTTCGCCGACTGGCGCAGCGCATTTGCAAGCGATGACATCCACGGCCATCCACCCGCGTTCCGCCTCGCCCCATTGCTTCGCCACGCCATGCGTCAAGGCCGCATAGGCGGACAACGCCATCGCGGCCACTGGACCGATGCTGGCACGCATGAAACGCTTGCGAGGCTCCGCGCCATGGTGACAGCCTGAGCGGAAGGCACCGTTGTGCGCTTTACATGCGCCCGCACGTGCTGCACAACCCGGATATTCACGCGATGCGGCGTGAGAGGCGGATACGCTTGCTCAAGAACACATCACTCCGCGACAGTCTCGATCCCATCCGAGAATACGGCACCATTGGCACCTCCCCAGTGCAGCCTGCGAATTCGCATCACATCCTCACCACTGGCATGTAGCGCATACGTATCGAGGCAGCAGCTGCCCTGAATCACTCCCATTTCGCCATGCGCAACAACTGCTGCGACAGCGCGTGGCGCCGCAATGAATGGCGAGTTGACCACGCGCAGCGGCGCTACATTGCCACTGGCAAACGCCGGGAACACAAGAATCGCATCACCCCTGAAATCGGCGACGTAAATCAGTTGGTGCGTCGGCCCATAGATACCGAAAAAGGGTTCGCGCGATTGCGTGTTCGAGCCAAGGATCTGACGATAAGGGGCCACACCACCCTGCGCCACCGAGGTGAATACGCTGATCGGGTGTGTCGCTCCCTCCGGTACGCCAATGCCGCCGACCACGATATCGGCCTGAACCGTCAAGGGGTTGAGCAATGCCATAACGAAAGCGGGGATGGCAGGCGACGCATCGGCGTGATTCCAAAGGCCTGGGACACCTCTGATTACGCAAAAACGCGTCAAAACCCCATCGACCCGGCCGTGCAAAAACTGCGCCCCCGCATCGCCCATGCCGCCGAAACCGCGCAGTCACGGGAATCCGGCCAAGAAAAAAGGCGCCACAGCGCCCTTTTCCATTCGAGACAGGATCACCCGGTGGCTCAGGCCCAACCCATCACCCTGAACAGCTCGATCATCAGGTACGCGATGCCGCCCGCCGCAGGGATGGTGAGAATCCAGGCCCAGATCATCCTTTCCACCACGCCCCACTTGATCGCATTGAGGCGCTTGGCAGTACCCACGCCCATGATCGCAGCGGAGATGTTGTGGGTGGTGGAGACCGGGATGCCGAGCGTGGAAGCCGCCGTGATGACCGAGGCCGCACTGGCTTCCGCCGCGAAGCCGTGGATCGGGTGCAGTTTCACCATCTTGTGGCCGAGCGTCTTGATGATGCGCCAGCCGCCCGCCGCAGTACCGGCCGCCATCACGATAGCGCAGGTGAACTTGATCCACATATCGATATCGCCGTTTTCCAGCGCCGTTTGCGAGGGATGCAGGAAGTCCAGCCAAGCGGGCAGGTTATCCAGTGTGCCGACTGCCTGCGCGCTGACCAATGCCAGCGCGATGATGCCCATGGTCTTTTGCGCATCGTTGAGGCCATGCGCGAAACCCATGTAGCCGGCCGAGACGATCTGCGCCTTGCCGAAGAAGGCGTTGACCCAGCGCGGCCGGGCAAGCCGCGCCAACCGCCCGCCACTGTGCGACATGCCGGCGATGATGGCGAACAGCAAACCCATCATCAGGAAACCCATCGCAAAACCCATCAGCGGCGAGGTGAACATCGGGATCACCACCTTCCACAGAAGACCCGCGCCCTTCCACCACGGATCGGCGCTCTGCGACCAAATAATCGAACCCCAATTGGTGCCCGATGCTCCCAGTGCCGCGCCGCACAAGCCGCCGATCAGTGCATGCGAGCTGGACGAGGGCAGGCCGAAATACCAGGTGATGAGGTTCCAGACGATGCCACCGGAAAGTGCACAGATCAGCACCTGCGAGGTGACTTCCACTACCTGCGCATCAATCAGGCCCGAGGCGATGGTCTTTGCCACCGCAGTACCGGCCAGCGCGCCCACCAGATTCATGCTGGCGGCCAGTGCCACTGCCTGCATCGGCGAAAGCACCTTGGTCGCCACCACGGTGGCGATCGAATTGGCGGTGTCGTGGAAACCGTTGATGTACTCGAAGACGAGCGCGAACAGCACCACCATCAGAACGAGGGTCAGCATGTGAACCTCAGGAGTTCTTCAACACGATCTGGTAGCAGACTTCACCGGCGCTGCGGCAACGATCGATGGCCTTCTCCAGCAACTCAAAGAAATCCTTGATCAGCAGCACCTGCAGGCCGTCGTACTTGCCCGAGTAGACTTCGCGATAGGTTTCCAGCATCAGCCGGTCGGCCTCGGCCTCGACGTTGCGCAGACGGTCGTAGAGCTTCTTCATCTGCTCGATCCGCATCTTCGGCAGCAACCGCACCATTTCCACCACCAGTTCCGCCGCCTGATGCAGCATCGCCGCGCGCGGGCCGAAGTCGATCTGATGCAGCTTCTCGCTGGCCAGCACGTAACGATCCGCAAACTTCTCGATGGTCTTGGGGATGCGGTAGATCGCTGCCCCCAGCGCCTCGATGTCCTCGCGCTCGAGCGGGATCACGAAGGTGTCCACGAGCGCCTGGCTGATCTGCTCGGAAACTTCCTTCTCGCGCTGACGGGCGATCTTGAACTCCGTCAGCGTGGCTTCGGTGCCGTGATCCTTGACCAGATGCTGGAGTGCTTCCGCACTCTGCATCGCAGTCACCGAGGCCGCTTCGAGCAGACCATAGAAACGGTCGCCCTTGCCAAAAATGGTTTGCAGGGAAAACATGGAATTGCCTTGTGGAGGAGATGAAGTGTCGCGGCGCCCTGCCCCGGCACCGCCCGGCGCTGACCGCCGGACGGTGACAAGTTTACCGCGCAGGCAGGGGCTTGAACCATTCATTGCCTCGCGGGTTTGACGATGATCCGCGCCTCCGCCGCTCAGCGACAGTCCTCGGCCCGGCTCTGATAGACCACCGGCTCCCAGTACGTGTTGTCGCGGACCTGCTCCGCATCGTTGCCTTCCAGCAGCAATCGCGCACCGATGGAATAGCGCATGCCCGGCTCCACCTTCACCACGATGGCCTTGTAGGCACGCACATGTTCGCGCTGCTTCATCAGGCGCATCTGATGCTGTTGATTGCGGGAAAACAGATGACTTGGAATGTGCTCGGACACCACAAGCACGCGCTCTCCCGCGTCAACGCGGTGGCGGTTGACGCCGAACAGCGGCGTGCTGCGCCCGTCGATCATCGTGATTTCGGCCGGATGGATCCGTTCGGAAACCGTGGGCGTGGGATCGGTGGCGCTGACGAATCCGCAGCCGGCCACCTCCCGAATGTCCGCCGTGGCGCTGAGCGCACCGTCCAGCGTCAACGATTCTCCTTGCCGCAATACCGCCAGGCGCGCCTGGCCTCCGCTCATTTCCAGCGCCCGGCGAAGCGCGACGGAAGGCTGCTCGGAACCGGCCAGCGTCTGTCCGTTGATCGACAGGACGCGATCTCCGGGCAAAAGACCGAGCGAGGCCGCCGCGCCACCTGGCGTCACGGCCAGAACTTCGATGCCTTCTTGCCGGGCATGGCGCACATCAAGCACGGCATCCAGCTGCCAAGGCGCGTCCACCCGCGCCTGTGCCGACGCGGGCAGCGGGGCAAGTGCCGCAAAACCTAGCGCGGCCGCGAGAAAAATTCGATGCAAGATCATGGGATTTCTCCTCAAAAGGGATTGGGGGAAGGAACGGTTGAAAGTGCCAGTTGCCTGCGCACCTCCCACAACGGCGCGACTTCATCGTCCGAAGCGCCCCGCGCATAGGCGGCTTGAAGCGCGCGATCTATCGTTGAAAGGGATTCGCCATGCGCGGCCCGTGCAAGATGCGATTCCGGCAACGCGGTCGGCGAGATGGCTTCATCACCGCGCGGCATGAAGCCAACAAAAGCCAGCCCGCCGGCCAGAACGCATGCGAACAGCACGCCACTGCGGCGCATCGCCACACGTCGGGCACGGCGCGCATCCAGCCGCTGCCATACCGCCTCGGGCAAAGGCGGCTCGGGCAGCGCCCTCAGTTCTTCGATCACCGGATCACGGGACATCGTGCCTGTCTCCTTCGGCATGGATGTGCTGCCGCAATTGCGCCAGCGCACGGGAAACCATGGATTTGGACCAACTCTCGCTGCGACCGAAACGCCGCCCGAGCTCCTGATGCGACCAACCTTCGATCTGGTTCAGCCAGATCAGCGCACGGGTCAGCGGCGGCAGGCGTTCGAGCAGGCCGGCGGCCTCGCTGTACTCGGCCGGTTCAACGCCTTGTGCGGCATCGATATCTTCCAGCGCCCCCGGCACATCACGCCAGACACGACGCAGCCGGTCGATGGCAAGACGCGAAGCCACTTGTTTGAGCCACGGTAGAACCGGCTCGCCCGGGCGCAAACCGCCCATCCAGCGCAGCATGCGCAGGAAGGTTTCCTGCACGACATCTTCGGCCGCCTCGCGATCCGACGTGATACGCCACGCCAGCGCATGCACGGCATGCGCATGTTCGCGGTAAAGCTGCTCGAAAGCCTCGCGCTCGCCCCGCCGGGCACGGCGCACCAAGTGCGCCTGATCCACATCGGCGGGCGTTTCAACGAGCGGCAGGGGTGCAGTGGAATTGGTCATCTCGCCGGGATATACGGGCCAGAGCGTAAAACCGTCGCACGGCATGCTTTTTCGCACCCGGCACGGACTGCCTGTTATGGCATAGTGCCACCCGCTGCCTGCGTCGACATTCCGTCGCCGATGCCGTACCAAAGAAGGAACCCCGCGCCGTCCACGTTGCCGGTAGCCCATGACACTCGAACTGATCGTTGTTGCCCTGCTCATCCTCGCCAACGGCTTTTTCGCATTGTCGGAAATGTCTGTCGTCACCTCGCGCCGCCCCAAGCTGCGTCAGATGGCGACGCAAAGCCGTCGCGCACAGGCCGCGCTGGAACTGGCCGAACAACCCGAGCGCTTCCTCTCCAGCGTGCAGGTAGGCATCACGCTGATCGGCATCCTCACCGGCACGTTCGGTGGCGCGGCGCTGGGTGCGCGCATCGCCCATGGCCTGATACGACTCGGCCTGAACCCCGAATACGCGCAAGGCACGGGTCTGGCCCTGAGCGTGACATTCATCACCTACTTCACCATCGTGCTGGGTGAGTTGCTGCCCAAGCGCATTGCCCTGCTCGCACCTGAACGCATCGCCAGCAACGTGGCGCTTCCGATGCGTGCGCTTTCACGCGCCACGGCACCTTTCGTCTGGCTGCTCTCGCACACCATCTCGGGCCTGATGCGCCTGCTGCGGCTGGACAACTCGAAGGCCTCGCAGGTTTCCGAAGAAGAAATCCGCCTGTTGGTGGCCGAAGGCCACGAGCAAGGGCTGATCGATGCGGACGAGCGCAACATGATGAATCGCGTGATGCGTCTGGGCGACCGCACTGCCGAAGGCCTGATGACCCCGCGCACCCGCATCGCCTGGCTCGATACCGCAGCGCCGCTGGAAAAAAACCTCGACGTGCTGCGCGATACGCCCTATTCGCGCTATCCGGTCTACTGCGGATCAGACAGCGACGTGGTGGGCATCCTTGAAACAAAAGCCCTAGCCAGCCTGTTCGCACGCGGCGATGCCAGCGAAGGCATGTTCAACACCCTCATCGAGCCCCTGTTCGTCAGCGAATCCACCCGCGCCCTCACCCTGCTGGAAATCTTCCGAGACGAAGGCGCACACATGGCGCTGGTGGTAGACGAATATGGCGACCTGCAAGGTGTGGTCACCCTCAACGACCTGCTCGGCGCAGTACTCGGACAAATCCAACAGCAGGAAAACGACGCAAGCAACGATGCCCTGCTGGTCCAGCGCGAGGATGGCAGCTTCCTCGTCGATGGCAGCCTCTCCTCCGAAGACCTGCGCGAATTGCTTGATCTGGCCCGCCTGCCCGACGAGGACGAACACGACTACAACACCGCCGCCGGCATGGTGGTGGCGCACTTCGGCCGCATCCCCGCACCCGGCGAATATTTCGATTACGAAAACTGGCGCATCGAAGTGGTGGATCTGGATGGCGCACGCATCGACAAACTGCTGATCCAGCAACTGCCGGACCGCGCCGACAACGATGACTGAGAAACCCGAACGCGAAGCCAGGACCAGTCAGATCCTGGCCGACTTGGCACAATCGGGCGAGGGCGACACCGTCTCCATCGGCGACATCCTCGCGCATGTGCGCGGTCGCGCCTATGGCGTGGCACTGCTTCTGGCGCTGCTGCCAGCTTTTTTGCCACTGCCCATCGGCACGGGCGCGATCTCCGGGCCACTGGTCATCGCGATCGGCCTGCAAATGCTGCTCACCCTGCGTCAACCCTGGCTGCCGCGTCGCACCAAGCGCCGTGAAATACGCCGCGCCACGTTGACCCGCTTCGCCCAGCGCATGCAGCGCGTCCTCGGCCGCCTAGAACGCGCCTGCAAGCCGCGCCTGGCAGGGCTGACGAAAAGCACCTACGCGCACATGTTCACCGGCATGCAACTGATCCTGCTCGGTATCCTGCTTTCCCTGCCGATCCCGCTGACCAACTACCCGCTCGGCCTGCTGCTGCTCATCTACGCCATCACCATCGTGGAGCGCGATGGCGCCCTGCTGCTCGTCGCCTGGACGCTGGGATGCAGCACCATCATCGCCAGCGCCTTTCTTTCCACCGAAGTGGTGGAGCTGATACAGCGCCTTCTCGGCTGATGCGTCGCCGTCACCTCGAGGCGCTGCCGTATCCATCGGGCAGTCACCTCCATCATCCGAAGAACTCGCCTTGACGGCCTGCGAGAGCACCCGTCTCACCATCTGCCAGGAAGTGGGCCGCCCCCGTTTTCGTGGAGGCTGTTGGGTTCAAATCACACCGCCAACGCGACGGGATTGGCGAGTTGCCGGCAGTAGGTTTGCCGCAGCCTCTGCGGGTGGGATGTAACCGATGGGTTCGAGCAATCGCCTCTTGTTGACCCTGCCCAGCGGGCATGGCGCATCGCGGTCGCTGATCACCGCTCGCACCACTTTGCCGCGCATGACGCCGCGCAGGCTCATCTTCTGCATCAGCCGCTCCACTGTGCAGCACGCCACCGGAACGCCTTCGCACCCCGGCCGCCGCCGTACCTTGTCGGCGCCGTAGACCTGCAGGATCTCGTTCCACTTCCGCGATATCCCGGGCGTCAGCAGCACGGCCTGATCTGCCTGCTCGCCGGCCTGGCCACTCATGAAACCAAGCCCTTGCACATCTACAAGAAACCCGCCGTTCGGCGGGTTTCCTTTTGTGCATGGCCAATACGCTTCACTGCGCATGAAACGGCTCAATGCTGGCTGGCAACGGCTTACTTCTGCTTCCAAGCGCCACCGGCATCCTGATACCACCAGCCGCCGCGGGCACTGGAAACCCACTGGCGCGCAAAGGTTTCACGGATCTGCTGCTCCCATTCCGGGTGGCCGTTGGCGACAGCGATTTCGCGATACACCGCAGCGCGGTCGCGATTGTCTTCGGACACCGACTGGTTCACCGCCGCACGATCCTTGAGGCCGAGCTTGCCCGCATCGCGCACGACGATCAGGCCGTCACGACCAAAGCCCAGCGCGCCACTGTCGAAATGCGCGGCGAGCTGACTCTGGAAGCGTTGCGCCATGCGCGACTGGATGGCCTGGATGGCAGGCGTTTTGAGGTTGATGTCCGGTGCCTGCGCGTGGGCATCGGCGATGAAGAACGACAACATGCGCGAGGCCATGCCGCCGCCGGCATCGCTGGCCGGAACAGGCGCCTGGCTGGCACCGGGTGTTTCATCGCCAATCACTTTCTCGACGAACTCACGCGCCGCTTCCTGAGCTTCTGCTGCAGGGAAATAGACGTTGATCGTGACGCAGGCGGAAAGCACCAGCAAACCGAACAACGCGAAAGACCACCCAAATTTGCGCATGACAAACTCCTGCAAAGAAAACAGCGGTTATTGAAACGCAATGACGAGGCGGATTGAAACAGCCGGCACATGAACGGGCAATGGCATCTCGCCACGGA
>JAEXRB010000332.1 GCA_023438325.1 Pseudomonadota bacterium
GTAGTGTAGCCAGTACCCGCTGGCGAGCGGGCCGGGCGTGGTTCAGTCTTGCTCGAAGCCGTCGGAGAAGATGGCCGGCGATCCTGCTTCGCAGTCGGTGCCGACAGCAATCGTCACCGTGGTCGGCGTGGACCAGCGCGTACCGTCGGAAGTGCGGTAGGTGAAACTGTCCGTGCCGCAGAAGCCGGCCGCCGCGGTGTAGGTGAAGCTGCCGTTGGCCGAAAGTGATACCGAGCCGCTGAGGGGGATCGAAAGTTGCTCGGCAGTCAGCTTGAACCAGTCGGCGGGCACGCTGCCTGCGGCAGCAAATTCCACGTCGCTGTCGTTGAGCAGCACGCCAGTGGCTGCGGGAACGACCAAAGAACCATCCTGCGCCACCGCATAGCTGTCGGCGTTGGCGACGGGGGCGTTGAGGTTTTGAGTGCAGGTGGCGGGCTGGCTGGATTGGAACAACGCCAGCACACCCCATTCAGGATGGTCGATGAAGGGGTTGCGATTGCCCTGAAAACCCTGCACTACGCCAGTGCGCTGCAACTCACGCTCGTCAGGCACGTCTTGTGCGTGCCATTGCAGCAAGGTGGAGAGCTTGCCCATGTATGCGTGCGAGGCGGTGTTGGAGGTGATCTGTACCAACGAAAGGTTGTCGGTGAGTTCCAGGTCGGGAATGTTTCCGTCATGCGCGTCCTCGCTGCTGATTCCTTCGTAGCGAATCGCCATGTAGAAAATTGTGCGCGCCATGTCGCCCTTTTTGGCATCCCATACTTCAAAGACGCTGCCATTGGACCAGTTGGAGTTGCCGCGCGGTCCGGGGCCGCCCATGCCGTTGTTGGGGTCAGTCCCGTAGGCAGTGCATCCGCCGCCGGTGCAGTTGTCGTATGGGTTGTTGTCACGGGTGCCGTTGTGGTCCGATGCCGACAGATGCAGCATGTGCAGGTCGTTGTGGGCTGCCAGGCCGCTGTTGTTGAAACCAATGGATTTTGGCCAGACGTGCTCGCGGTTGTAGTTGTTTGGGCCCACGGGGTTGGAGCGAGCGGTGATTTTCTGGTAGCAGCGATTGCGATAGATATCGAGGATGTAGTTCTCCGAACTTGCACTTCCCGGAGCACAGACGCCCGCAGGGGCTTCATCCGCCACTTCTAGGTTGGGCCATTCGTACGGATACCGGGTGTGTCCTTTGATGGTGTCGTGCAGGGTGCAGCGCAGCATTTCCGGAGATGCCAGATTGACGTTCTGGTAGTACGTACCGGTGTTGGCGGCGTCCATCACGGCGAACGAGATGGTGTAGTTCTGGTCGAGCGGGGCGCCGGCCAAGTCCTGAATGCCAGCCTGGTGGATGCCGAACTGGCAGCTGTCGCCCGCAATCAGGGCGGTACCGGTGTCGATGGTGAAGTTCACGCCGCCATCAGTCGTGGATGGCGTCAGTGCGATGCCGCTGGACTGTGCGCAGGTCAGTGTGAAGGCGCCGCTGCCGAGGACGACGGGCTCGTTGAAAGTCACCTTCAAATCGCCGGCGGACGGGAAGTTGCTGGCGCCCTGCGAGGGAACCGTACTGGACACGCTCGGCGGCAGGTTCGGCGGCGGCTCGGCGACGACGAAGCTGATCGTGCCGGGATTTTCCAGAGGGAACTCGGAGGGGCCTTGGTCGGTGATCTGCGCAGTGTCGAAGGACAGCACGCAGGTTTCGCCCACGGCGAGTGGCGTCGGCGGCGTCAGGAAGAAGGTGATCGGACCGCCGCTGACGTCGGTGTTGGCGGGGGTGTGGGTGCCGCTGGTTCCGCACACGAACGTGAACCAGTTGCCGCTGACATTCACCGCTTCGGAGAAGGTCAGCATCAACGAAGCATCGGCGGGGAAATCGGTGGCGCCGTTCACCGGAATGCTGGCAAGCAGGGTGGGCGCGACATCGACGGGCGTGCCGAAGACGATGTCGTCGATGGCCAGGCCGTTGTCGTTGCCCGACTGGTTGGTGGCGCGCCAGCGGATCCAAAGGTCACTTCCGGCAGCGACGTTCAGCCCGTTGATGGTGCCAGTGACTTCCATGCGATTGGTTGGGGCGTTGCCGTCTTTCTTGCCGTTGCCGCTTATTGCAGGTGTCACGGCATCCAGTGTCGGCACGGCAGACCAATTGCCGGTGTCCAGTGAAGTGGCATCGGAGCTGTATTCGAAGACGAAGCGTTCGCCGACCGCACCCTGATAAAGCCAGGCTTCGGTAAAGAAGCTGACCTGCAGGCTGGATAGTGTATTGCCGCTGGCATTGTTGAGGCGGGCGCCGATGTCGGCGATGACGTTGCCTGCGGCGCCCAGGCCGTTTCCGGGCAATACACCGAAGCCGCGGTCCGTCGAGCCGCTAGTGCCATAGCTCATGACGTTGCCCTGATTGCTGCCGCCGTCATCAACAAGATAAGTGTCCCTGCTGCTGCCACCGGCTTCCAGGAAGTACCAACCCGCCGGCAGGACGTCGCTGGTGGCGCCGTGTACGCTTCCCAGCGTATTGAAATCCTGACTCGCGCCGGCGCCCGGGCCAGTCAGCGATACCGCGCCGCTGCCCACCTGCTGTGCCATTGCCGTCATTGGCAGGCATGCCACCAGCGCGGCCATCAGGCTGCGTGTCTTGAATGTATTCATCAACTTGTTCCATCCCTTCCATCTGTCTATTTGACCGCTTCAGCCTGATGCGTCGTTCGTCGTATCGGTGCGGGTCGCCATGCGGCGGTATCGCCACCGACGACACTGCCAACGGCGGATCATAGCGCTCGGATGCGACACAAACATGTCCTACATTCCCCAAGTGTGGGGTAGATGGGGAATGTGGCGGGCGCGGGGGTATCCGTATACTCGGCAGCCGATGCAGGGCGGAGATGTGCGGGTGTCGCTGGTTCAACGTGGCATGACATGGCTGGAGCAGGCACCTGTGGCCGATCCGCTGGATCGGCGCAATGCGCCGGGGTTGCAGATCCTGCTGTCTCTTGCCGCTTTGCTCGGGCTGGTCGCCTTGTTTTCGGCATGGATGGATGCCGGTCGGCTGAATTTGGCCGTGGGGATTTCGGCGGCAACCACGGCGGGCCTGTGCTTCTGCTTCTGGCTGGTGCGTCGCGGGCAGTTCCGGACCGCGGTGACATTGTTTTATGCCGGCCTTCTGGCACTCATCACGCTCAGCTACCAGATTTATGGCCTGCGCATGCAGGCGGGGTTGCAGGTGGCGCATCTGCTGCCGCTTTTGCTCGGCGGGCTGCTGCTTGGGCGCGTGGCGTTGTGGTGGGGCGCGGCTGCCTTGCTGGGGGCGTTGCTGCTGGGCGGAGGCGTGGATATTTCGCGCGCCGCCCAGGTGGGGCTGGTGCGCAGCGAGGTGCAGGACACCCTGATGCTGTCCGGATTGACCGTTCTGGTGGCCACGGTGATGCTGGATCGGCTGATTGCCGCATCGCGCCGGGCCATGCGCCGCAGCGAGGAGTTGCGGCTGGCCTATCGCAGGCTCGCCCGCGAAATGGCAGAGAAGGAACGAACCCAGGCACAGTTGCTGCAATCGCAAAAGCTCGACGCGCTGGGTCGGCTGGCCGGCGGCATCGCGCATGATTTCAACAATATCCTTGGCGTGATCGTGGGCTATGTCGGCATCGCGCGTTCGAGCGATGGCTACGATGGTGCGCCGATCAGCGGCATCGAAAATGCCGCACGGCGCGGCGCGATCATGACGCGCCGCCTGTTGGGCCTGGGCCACAACCGCGCCCGGCAGGTGGAGCGATTCGATGTCTGTATCGCGGTACGTCGCGCGATGAGCCTGATCGAGCCGCTGTTTCGCGGCCGCGTGCAGGTGGAATTGACGCTCCCGGAGAGGCCGATGCCGGTGCGGCTGGATCGCGACGAATTCGAACTGGCCCTGCTCAACATGGCCACCAACGCCCGCGATGCCATGCCCGATGGCGGCAGCTTCCGGTTGAGCGTGGATGAACTGGACGGCATGGCGCGCATCGTCGTGGCCGATACCGGCTGCGGCATGCCGGCGGACGTGATCGCAAAGATCTTCGAGCCGTTCTTCACCACCAAGCCACATGATCGCGGCACCGGCATCGGCATGGCGGTGGTGCAGCGCATGATCGACGATGCTCAGGGCCGTATCGAGGTAGACAGCGCACCGGGGCAGGGGACTCGCATGACCTTGCTGCTGCCGCTGGATGGTTTGGGCGAAGGCGCAGCGCGCCGCGACCTGAGTGGCGTGCGCGTGTTGCTGGTGGAAGATGACCCGCAACTTCGTCCCTTGCTGGCGCAGGCACTGGGTGCCGCTGGCTGCAGGGTGACGGTGGCCGAAGATGGCACCCAGGCCTTGGCTGAGGCGGAAGCCATGGAAACGCCGCAAGTGCTGGTTTCCGATTACCGCCTGCCCGATACCGACGGCATCCTGCTACTGCATCGGCTTGCTGCGCGCTGGCCACAGGCAGTGCGCATCCTCATCACTTCGCATCGTGCCGACGACATGCCGTTGCTGGACGAGCGCGACATCGCAATGCTGACCAAGCCGTTTTCCACAGAGCAACTGCTCGAACTGATGGGGCAGCGGCTGGTGGCATGATGCACCGCGCATTGGTGTCGATGTGCCCTCCCGTTATCCTTTCCGGCTCACGAGTGCCCGGAGAGCACCAGCATGAATACGTTTGCCCGAACCATCCGCCTGATCGGCGCCCCCACCGACATCGGTGCCGGCCACCGCGGCGCATCGATGGGGCCGGAAGCCCTGCGCGTGGCCGGTATTGCGCAGGCCCTGCGTGGCCGTGGCCTGGGTGTGGACGATTCTGGCAACCTCGCCGGCCCGTTCAATCCATGGCTCGGGCCGGTGGAAGGCTACCGTCATCTGGATGAAGTGGTGGCGTGGAATCGTGCGGTGATGGAGGCCGTCGGCGATGCGCTGGAGGCCGGGCAGTTTCCCATCCTGCTGGGTGGCGATCACTGTCTGGCCTTGGGTTCGATCACCGCCGTGGCGCGCTATTGCCGCAGGCAGGGCAAGACGCTGCGGGTGCTGTGGCTGGATGCCCATGCCGATTTCAACACCAGCCAGATCACGCCCAGCGGCAATATCCATGGCATGCCGGTGGCGTGCCTGTGCGGCATCGGGCCGCAGGCGCTCACGCATCTCTCCGGCGAATCGCCGATGTTGCGCCCGGACGAGATCCGCCAGATCGGCATCCGCTCGGTGGACGAAGGCGAGCGCCGCCTCGTGCGCGAGATCGGCCTGGATATCTACGACATGCGCACCATCGATGAAATCGGCATGCGTCAGGTGATGACGCAGGCGCTTTACGGGCTGGACGAGAACACCCATTTGCACGTCAGCTTCGACGTGGATTTCCTCGACCCATCCATCGCGCCGGGCGGGGGCACCACGGTGCCCGGCGGCCCCAACTACCGCGAAGCCCAATTGGTGATGGAAATGATTGCCGACAGTGGTGCGATGGCATCGCTGGACATCGTCGAGCTCAATCCGGCCTTCGACGTGCGCAACGCCACCGCGCAGCTTGCGGTGGATCTGGTGGAGAGCCTGTTCGGCAAGTCCACCTTGATGAGGTGAGTGATCCGGGGCCGGTGCTTGCGGAAGGGGCAAGCACCAGCGTTAGAATCGCTGCGTTTTCCCCAACGATGGAGTGCATTTCATGAAGCGTGACCTTTCGTTGTTGTTCCTCGCGGTGATTGCCGCATTCGTGCTGGGTGGCTGCAATACCGTCCAAGGTGCGGGCAAGGACATCCAGAAGGCTGGCGAAAAAATCGAGGATGTCGGCAAGAAGTAATGCCGCCCGGATGCGAACGCATCTGATCGAACCATGATTACAGCCCCTGTCAGCTGCGTGCGGGCAGGGGTTTTTCTTTATCTGCCGCGTGATTGAAAACGACATGAGTCAACTTGCAGCCGGAAGCCGGGTGAGCGCGACGACGCTGCGCCTTCTCGTTGCGGTGCCCGTGGCGGCGATGCTGGTGTGGTCGTTCTGGCAAAGTGCCGCATGGTTGCAACTGTGCGCGGGCCTGGCGATGTTCCTGCTCGGCATGCAGCTGCTCGAAGAGGCGCTGCGGCAACTGGCCGGCGGACGGCTGGAGCGCTGGCTGGCGCGCAGTACCGGCACACCGTTGCGCGGCCTTTTGTTCGGCATCGGCGGCACCATGCTGCTGCAATCCAGCACATTGGTGTCGCTGCTGACCATCGCCTTCGTCAGCACCGGGCTGGTGCATCTGGCCGGTGGCATCGCGATCATCTTCGGTGCCAACCTCGGCGCCACCAGCGGCATCTGGTTGCTGGCGTTGGCCGGGCAGGACTTCAGCCTTTCTTCGCTGGCCCTGCCGTTGCTGGTGTTCGGCGTACTGGCAGGTTTTTTCGGTGGCACGAGCAAGGCAGCCGGGCGCGTGGTGCTGGGCGTGGCCTTCATCTTTCTGGGCATTGACCAGATCAAGGAAGGCTTTGCCGGATTCGGCGGCGATATGGATCTGTCGGCGGTGCAGGTCGAAGGCGTGCTCGGCACGTTGCTGTTTGCCGGCATCGGCATGGCGGTGACGGTGGTGCTGCAATCCAGCCATGCCACCTTGATCCTCACGCTCACCGCACTTGCCGCCGGACATCTGGGATTGCCGCAGGCGCTGGCGGTTGCCGTGGGTGCGAACGTGGGCAGCAGTGTGAGTACCGGCTTCGTCGGCATGCTGGGTGGAAATCGCAGCGGCAAGCGGCTGGCGATGGCGCACATGATCTTCAACGGCACTTCGGCTGTGCTGGCGTTGGTGCTGCTGGTGCCGTTGACGTGGATGGTGCGTGCCATGGCCGGCGTGCTGGGCTTTGGCGACAACAACCTGCTGCAGCTGGCGCTGTTCCATACCTTGTTCAACGCCACCGGTGTCGTGCTGTTCTGGCCCTGGCAGGCGCAGCTTGCGCGACTGCTGACACGCTGGCTGCCCGATCCGGTGCAACCGTCCGTATTGCTGGCCGAGCATGCCGCCGATCCGGTGCGGGTGAAGGCGCGCCACCTCACTGCGCAGGCGCGTGAATCGGTGGATTCCGCCGCTGCCGCCATCGTTTGCGAATTGCGTCATCTGGGCCGGTTGTGCGTGGAGGTGATCTGCCGCGCGCTGTGGCTGCCGGTCGAGAAACTGGCCCAGCCGCAGGCCGATGCGCTCACGCTGCTGCCCGAGGCCGATGCGCCGGACGAAGACGTCGATGCGCTCTACCAGCACCATGTCAAAGGCGTGTATGCCGAGCTTCTGAGCTTCATGGGCCAGTGGGATGCACCGCTGGACGAAGCGCATCAGCGCTTCTGGACGCAAAGCCAGTTCATCGCGCTGCATCTGGTGAACGCGGTGAAGGACGCCAAGCACCTCCAGAAGAACCTGCGCCGCAGCCTGCGCGAACCCGACTCGCCGGCACGTGACGCTTATTTGATGCTGTGGCGGCAAGTGTTCGCGTTGCTGCACGGCCTGTATGCGCTCATCGATGCATCGCCGGATGAAGTGCATGCGCGCCTGCTGGTGCTGGGCGAGGACGCCGCGCAGTTCCAGGCCAGTTTCCGCCAGCGCCTGTTCGCGATGGTGCGGCGAGGCGAGCTGGATGGCCTGCGCATGGGATCGCTGATGAACGATCTTGGCTACGTCGATCACATCTTCCACAACCTGAGTCAGGCCATGGCCCGGGCGGGCGAACCCTCCTCGCTGAGCGAGCTGCGGCGGCTGGCCTGGCACGAAGCGGAGCCGGAAGTGTTTGAGAATGCGAAATGAAACTGTTCGCATCCGGCCCTGGATGTTCCGGAATGGGCATACTGCCCGTCTCTCCCGACTGGAGCTGTCCCGATGAAAGGCCATCCTGAAGTCGTCGAATACCTCATTTTCTTGCTGCGCGGCGAACTGGCCGCGCGCGACCAGTACTTCATCCATTCGCGCCGATACGAAGACTTGGGCCTGAACGCCCTGCATGCGCGTCTGCACCATGAAATGGAAGAAGAAACCGAGCACGCCGATGCCCTGCTGCGCCGCATCCTGTTCCTCGAAGGCACCCCGGACATGCGCCCGGAAGCCTTCGTGCCGGGTGAGAGCGTGGAAGAAATGTTGCAGAAGGATCTGGATACCGAGTACGCCGTGCGCAAGCACCTGGCCGATGGCGTGGCCCTGTGCGAACGCCATGGCGATTACGTCAGCCGCGACATCCTCGTCGCCCAGCTCAAGGACACCGAGGAAGACCATGCCTACTGGCTGGAGAAGCAGTTGCGCCTGATCCGCATGCTCGGCCTGCCGCTGTATCAGCAAGCGCAGATGAAGGGCGGCGAAGCCGCACACTGACGCAAACGCCTCGCCCGCACAGGCGAGGCGTTACAGCGCGAACACCTGATCCTGCAACGGCACGCTTGCGTACCAGCCCAGTTCGCGCCCGATGCGCTCGCGCAGTGCCTCGGCGGCTTCCGGCTCGCCATGCACGATGAAGACGCGGCGCGGCTTGCGTCGGAAACCGGAAAGCCACCGCATCAACTCATCGCTGTCTGCATGCGCGGATAGCATCGGCAGGTTGCTCACCTCGGCATGCACCGGCAACCACTTGCCGTGGATCTTCACTTCCCGTGCGCCATCGAGCAGCTTGCGCCCGCGCGTGCCGGCAGCCTGGAAACCCGAGAACAACAACGTGTTGCGATGATCCGGCCCGAACGTGGCGATGTGGTGCAGCACGCGCCCTCCGGTTGCCATGCCGCTGGCGGAAATGATCACCTTCGGATAGGGGTTGGCCGACAGCGCCTTGGATTCTTCGACGTCGCGCACACAGGTCACCGCATCGCAGGCGGCGTCGTAGTCGTGCGGATCGAGACGGTGTTCTTTCGGATAGGCATGCAGCAACTCGCTGGCACTGGTTGCCATCGGGCTGTCCAGATAGACCGGCACATTGCGCATGCCACCACGCTCCCGCAGCCGCCAAAGATCGTAGATC
>JAEXRB010000350.1 GCA_023438325.1 Pseudomonadota bacterium
AGGCTACCCTGCGTCCTGACGCGGCCGACACCTTGAACGAAGCCGTTGCCGTGCTGAAGCAGTATCCGGAAATGCGCGTGGAAGTGGCTGGCCACACCGACCTGTGCGGTGCGGAAAGCTACAACCAGTCGCTGTCCGAGCGTCGCGCCAAGACGGTGTACGACTACCTCGCCAGCAACGGCATCGATGCCTCGCGTCTGGTGGGCCCGAACGGTTACGGCGAGAGCCGTCCGCTTGAGCCGACCGAACAGTCCTTCCCGGGCTGCAAGAGCGAGCAGAACCGTCGTACCGACCTGAACGTGCAGGAATAATCGCACGCGGAACGGAGTTCGCTCTGTTCCTTCAGCCAGGTGACAAGTGAAAGAAAAGCCCCGGCCGGGAAACTGGTCGGGGCTTTTTCATGCCCTTGTCTTGCGCCTGAGCGACGTGCCGTCTGCGCATGGATATTGGCCGGAAAAGATTGCGCGGTTTGATTTGTGTCAGGGTCCTGAAGCCATCGCCTGTGCATACTTTCGCCCACAGGTCTGCTGTTTTTCGCCTGCTTCGGGAATGGACGCACACGGAGGTCTTCATGCATCAGGTCCGCGATCAACATGACTTGCAGTCCACGGCCGCATCTGCGCTGCGCGTTACCCTGCTGCTTGCTGCTGCGCTTGTTGCGACGGGCGTGCAGGCCGCAGACGAGTGGCAGCCCAGCGGTGATATCCGTTTCGGCTATGTGAATTCTGAAACCCGCAGCCGCGCCGGTGCCAAAGACGATGCCGACAGCTTCCGCGCCCGTGCGCGTTTGCGCTTGCGGGGTGACTTGGGTGGGGGCTGGCAGGCCAGTGCGCGTGCTGCCGTCCTTCTGGACACCAAACAGCAGAACGACGAGTTCTGGATCCGCACTTACGCGCCCGGGCCCGGCGGGCTGGAGAGCGGCCAGGCGACCATTGACGAGGCGTATGTCCAGTACCGATCGCAGCATTCTCCGTGGAGCTTGCGCGTGGGGCGCTTTCAGGCGGCATTCGCGCCTGACGACCTCATGAAGAAATCGCTGGATCAAAACGACAGCACCAACTTCGACATCACCTGGACGGATGGCGCCTGGTGGCAATGGCATGGCAGTGATTGGAACACGCACGTGATCCTTCGCCACAATGATCGCCGCGGCCCGACGGGCGGGCTGCGCCGGCCGCTGGATTTTGCCGACAGCAGCGCACGAGCCGGCGTGTTTCTTGCCACGGAGTCCAAGACAGCCATCGGCCCGCTGGTGCAGCGCATGTTGACGTTGACCTGGTTGCCATCGTCATTGCGGCCCAATGGCATGAACGATCCGGCAGGCGAAGATTATCTGGCGGTGACGGCCAAGGCCGCTGCCGAGTGGCCGCTGGGCGACAAGGGCATGCGGTTTCGTCTGGGCGGCGAGATCGGCTACGCACCGGACACGCCTCGGCGGGAAACGATGGGCTCGGGCAATGGCGAGGCCGATGGCTTTTCCTGGCAAACCTCGATCACGCTCGGCGATATCCGCCCCGATCATGATGTTGGCATCGTTTACGCTCGTGTCGCCGATGGCTGGCTGGTGTCCAGCGATTTCCGGCCGAATGACAGCCTGCTGGAAGCACGCTGGGTTTGGCGTCTTGATCCGTCCTGGCAAGTGGATGCGCGGGTCCGGCGCCGCGAAGAAATCAACTTGCCGCTAGCTGCCGCCGGAGCGCGTCGTGATCACGATTTCTACCTGCGCGCGACGTGGCGGTTCTGAGGTGCGCTTTCAGGGCGCTGTGGCGGGTTGATGCGCCATCGCGGATAGCATGGGTCGTGATGCCGCTCAGAATGGCGGTGTCACAGTGGGCGTAATTCGGTTGCTGCTCGAGCGCGCTCCCAGACTTCGTTGAAATAGCCGAGCAATTGACGCTGGCGGGCGGGATCGTGCAGGCAGGCGCTGGCCTCGCTGCGCGTGGCAATCGGGCGGAACACGTAGCCGCCTTGATCGTTGAGGGAAAACGCGGCGGCGTATTGCACGTCTGGTTCTTCCTCGATCACGCGGATCGAGAAGTGACTGGGCAGCCGCTGTGTCAGCGCAATGAGGCCGTGGCCTTCGCGCACGGCGCGACGCAGGTCGTGCGCCAGAATGCGTACTTGCGCGTTGCGTGTTGTGGTGGCGAACCCACGCAGTGCCTCGATGGCCTCGCTGCTGCCGAGCAGTGCCGGATCAAGATCGCGGGTGTAGAGCGCAAGCTCGCGTCGACCACGGCGCAGGATGGTCAGGGTCAGCGCTGCCAGTTCGTGTGCCGAATCGATTTCGTGAAGCGCCTTGTCATCTGCATCCGATGCCAGCGTGCGGCGCATGCTCCGGTGCGGGATGCCGGCCTCGTCGTATTCGGGGCCAAAGGCGATGAAGCCGAAACGTTCGTAGAGGCCGATGGCGTGGGTTTGGGCATGCAACTCAAGCGCCGGATAGCCTTGTTGCCGTGCGTGCTCGATCAAGGTTTCCAGCAGCGCGCCCGCCACGCCGCGTCCGCGCCAAGGCGCCAGAACCGCCATGCGGCCGATGCTGTGTTCAGGTGTGAGCCGCGCCGTGCCGATGGGCGCGCCATCGGCATCGCGTGCGATGACGTGCACGCTGATCGGATCCAGTTCGTCCCACTCCAGCTCCGGTGGCACAGCCTGTTCGATGATGAACACCGGCTCGCGTATTGCGCGCAGATCCGGAAGGTCGTCTGGGTAGCAGGCGAACTGGATACGGAAATCATGCGTGTTCATGCGGGTGGCTCCTGCAGTCATGGGCGCGATAGTGCAAGGATGCCGCGCTGGGCCAGTTGTTGCAGCAGGTTGCGATCCTCGGCATCGCAGGCGGCGTAGACGGTGGCATCCAGTGGCAGGCGTTGGCCCAAGCGTTGGGCCAGCGTGATGCTGGCGCTGAAACGTTCGCCATCGATGTGCAGCGCGGCGTGAGGGCTCAGCTCACGCCATGCGCAGCGCGCCAGGGGATGCAGATGAAGCACTGCGCCGGCGAGCAGGCGTTTTTCCAGCTGCATGGCTGAGGGGGCGCGCGGCGGCGGCGCAATCTGGCCGGCACTGCGGTAGCGGGTGATGAAGCCGGCGAACCAGTTGGCTAGGGTGTCGTCGTCGATCTGCTGGATGTCCACGAGCGCAGCACGGGTACGGCGCAACACGTCGGCATCGATGCGGCCATCGTGGGACTGCGGGGAAAGGTCCGGGTCGGCGTAGCGTCGTGCTTCTGGCAGGTGTTCGGCCAGTGTGTCGGCAAGGTCGGTCAGGAGCTCGCCGTGCGAGGGCGCGCGCATGCCGACCGAGAGGGTCAGGCAGGCATCCTGGGCCACGCCGTGATGCGGCACGCCGGGTGGCAGATAGAGGATGTCGCCGGGGCCGAGCACCCAGTCGTGGGTCGGCGTGAATTCGCGCAGCAGTTTCAGCTCCACGTCTTCGCGGAAATCCTGCGGCGGATTCGGGCCAGCATCGATCTGCCAGCGACGATGGCCCATGCCTTGAATCAGGAACACGTCGTATTGATCGACATGCGCGCCGACCGAGCCTTCCGGCGCAGCGAAGCTGACCATGATGTCGTCCAGCCGCCAGCGCGGCAGGAAGTCGAAGTGGTGCAGCAAGGTCGCCACGTCGGGGTCCCATTTGTCGACGTCCTGGACCAGCAGCGTCCAATCGCGTTCGGGCAGGGTGGCGAACACGTCTTCGGGCAGCGGGCCGGTTTGCACTTTCCAGGCATCGGTGGCGGTGTCGTGCACGATCAGGCGGGAGAGGGCGCCGTCCTCGCACGACAGGCCGGCCAGCTCGTCCGGAGAGATCGGGCTGGTGAAGTCGGGGAAGGCGTTTCGGATCAGGAGCGGATGCTTTTGCCAGTAGTCGCGCAGGAACTGGCCGGCGTCCATGCCGAGGAAGTGTTCCGGCGTGGCACGGGATTGGATGGGTGGAGTTGTCATGGTGTCAGCCTGTGGCGCCGGCGAGTTTCAGTTCGTCGGCTTGATGTTCGCGGCGCAGGGTGTCGATGAGTTCACCCAGGTCGCCGGCAAGGATTTCCGGCAGGCGATAAAGGGTGAGGTTGATGCGGTGGTCGGTGATGCGGCCTTGCGGGAAGTTGTAGGTACGGATGCGCTGGCTGCGATCCCCCGATCCGACCTGCAGGCGGCGCGATTCGGCTTGCGCCGCCGCTTGTTTTCCACGTTCTTCGTCGAGCAGGCGGGCCTTGAGCAGCGACAGCGCGCGGGCGCGGTTCTTGTGCTGGCTGCGTTCGTCCTGGCATTCGACCACGATGCCGCTGGGCAGGTGGGTGATGCGGATGGCCGA
>JAEXRB010000149.1 GCA_023438325.1 Pseudomonadota bacterium
ATGTCGAGCATTCACCGCACGTCGCCGCTGGGACATCAGAACGTGTACTGCACTTCCACGCCGTAGAAGCGCGGCTCGCTGACGGTGGCGCCGGTGGTGCCGAAGACCGTGGTGCCGTACTGATTCAGGCCGTGCACGTAGCGCTTGTCGAACAGATTGTTGGCGTAGGCCGCCACGCTCCAGGAATCCTGCGCCGATTTCCATTGCAGATGCAGGTCGGTGCGATTGCGGCTTTCACCGATGCGGAAGTTGGCGTAGTGGCCGCAATTGCCCTGGGTGTTGGAGCTGGTGTTGCAGCGGGTGGCGCCGCGATAGGCGTGACGCAGCGAGAACCGCAGGCCGCCGTTTTCGCCCAGGTCGAACAGGTAGCTGGCACCGGTGGAAAGCGAGAACGAGGGTTCGCCGGTGGCCTGGCCGCTCAGGTCGTTGCCTTCCGGGGTGATGTAGCGATCGTAGGTCGAATCGATCCAGGCCATGTTGAGGTCGGCGCTGAACGCGTGCGTGGGCTGCCAGCGGGTGCTGAATTCCACGCCGAAGGCGGTCAGGTCGCTGACGTTGGTGACGTAGCGCGGGATGTCCGACGTGGTATCCAGCCAGATCGCCTGGCGGTTGTCGTAGTCGTAGCGGAATGCGGATGCTTCCAGTTGCAGGCGCTGGTCTTGCAGGGTGCTCTTGATGCCGGCTTCGAGGTTCCACACTTCTTCGTTGTCGAAGTGCGCGCCCGGCGAGAAGGCATTGAAGCCACCGGCCTTGTAGCCCTTGGCCAGCGAGGTGAACACCATGGTGTTGTCGGAGAGGTGGTAATCCAGGACGAGGCGCGGGCTGAGATCGCTCCAAGAGTTCTTGTTCGCGTTGAGGATGCCCTTGTTGGCCATCGAGATGGGATCCTGGAAGGCGAGGTCGAGCGCGGCAAAGTAGTCCGCGTTCAAGCCCAGCTCCGCGAGGATGCCGTATTGCTCCAAGGTGCGCAGCGCCTGATCCAGCGCGGCCGCATCGTGGTACTGGTTGAGCCAGGTGAAGGATTTTTCGTCACGCGTGTAGCGCAGGCCGAAGGTCAAGTTCATGCGATCGGTGGCGCGCCAGATCACGTCGCCGAACCCGGCATAGGCTTTGGCATCGAGCGTGTTGTGATACGCCTCCGACCACGGGTTGCCGAACAGTTGCGCAGGGATGCCGTAGGCATCTGCGGCACCTTGCAGCAAGCTGAAGATCGGCATGCCGAAGACGTAGCTGGCGGCGGTGTTGACGCTGTCGCTGTACAGGTTCACTTCGCTGGTCTGTTTTGCCTCCTCCTTGAACCAGCTGGCGCCGGCGACCCAATCGATGCGGTCGCTTCCACCACTGAATTTGAACTCTTGATACCAGGTGGTGTTGTCTTCGTAGTTGACCGTGTCGATGTAGAGATCGCGGCGATTGGTGCCGTCTTCTTCGGCCCGGTTGAGGGTGTCGAATGTGCGCCAGGCCGTGGTCGCGGTCAGCATGCCCCAATCGAAGTTGTGCTCCAGGATGAGCGCGCCGCCATCGAAATCACGGGTTTCATCGTTGCCTTGGACATCAGTGAAAGCGGGGCGGTCGAAAGGATTGTGGTAGGTGTCCACGTCGACCGGAAACGGCGGCAGGCCCGGCGCGGCCGGCACGGACACGATGCCGATGGTCGGGCGCGAGCGCTGGTCGAGTTTCTCGTGATCCCAGCTGAAAAGCATTTGCGTGGCGTCGCCGAGATTCCAGCGCAAGGCGGCGCGCAAGGCTTGATTCTCGCCATCGTTGAGGGATTTCCCGGTGGCCGCATCTTCCAGCCAGCCGCCGGTTTCACTGTGCAGTGCATTGACGCGCAGCGCCGCGTTGGTTCCGATCGGTGCATTGATCATGCCGTCGAAATAGCGCCGGTCGTGGTTGCCAAAACGCACGCGGGCGCGGCCTTCGAGTTCGGAGCCGGGGCGCTGGGTGATGATCGATACCGCGCCGGCGGCGGTGTTGCGCCCGAACAAGGTGCCTTGCGGGCCTTTCAGCACTTCGATGCGTTCGACATCCAGAAACGGCAGCGTGGTGCCGCCGCCACGGCCGGCATACACGCCATCGACATACACGCCCACGGTGGGATCGGTGCCGATGCCGAAGTCTCCGGTGCTCAGTCCGCGCAGGCGGAAGCTGGCCTGGGTAGGCTGGTTGTCATTGACTTCCAGGCCCGGAACGAAGGCGTCGATGTCACCGATGCCCTGCGCGGCAGTGGTTTCGATGATGTCTCTTCCGACCACCTGAAGCGCGATCGGAACATCCTGCAATTCCTGCTCACGGCTCTGCGCCGTGACCATGATCTTGTCCAGTTGTGCGGCGCTGGCAGGCGCTGCGGAGTCTTGTGCGTGTACTGCCAGCGCGGTCGAGGACAGCATCGATGCCCAGAGCGCCTGGCGCAGGCAGGTCGTCAATTTGTGCTGTTTCATGGGTTTGTTCCCTCTGGAATCAGGTGTCGTTGTTTTTGGTTTGCGGGTTGTTGTCGCAGGACACATCTTGCATCGCATCGATCCAGTCGCGGATCAATGCCACGCCTTCTTCATGCGCGGTGCTGCGCCCCAGTTCGGGCATCATCACCGATGGATCTTCGCTGCCCATGCGATAGGCCAGGATCGAGGCATCGGCATTGCCGGGCACGATGCCATGGGCAAGTCCGCCGGTACCGCGGCCGGCGGCGATGGGGAGTTTGCAGCGGCCCAGACGCAGCGGATCGACGGTCGCGGCATCCAGCCACATGCCCGAGGTGTTCGCCGCGCCCTTGGGGTTGTGGCAGTGGCCGCAGTTGATGTCCAGATAGGCGCGTGCGCGCGCCTGGAGGGGCGCGTCGTCATGATTCCAGACGGCATCGCGCGGTCTGGAAGCGGCATCCGGGAGGCCATCGAGATAGCCCGCAGCAGCCCAGTGCGTGAGTTGATCAGCGCTGCCATCGGCATAGGTGACGGTGCGATTGAGATGCCGTGCTTTCGGCCCGATCGGGAGTACGGCGCGGGATTTGGTGTCCACGCCATGGCAACCGGCGCACTGGTTCTGGTCGGGAATCTGGTACTCGAAATTGCGCGCCGAGCCATCTTCGGACACGAGCTGCAGCGGGACGATATCGCCACCGCGCATCAGGCGAGCTTCGGTTTGGGCTTCGTTCCAGACATAGGGCAGGGCGACCCAGCCATTCTGGCGATGGATCAACAAGCGGGTTTCGATCAGGCGCACCGCTGTCATCGACAGGCCGTTGTCGCGGATGCCTTCGGCCTTGTCCTCGTTGCGCAGCACCGCGCCGTTTTCGCCGCGCGGGTAGTAGAACGTCTTGCTGATGATGGTGCCGATGGGGAAATCGAGCGCGGTATCGGGTGTGTAGTGCGCCGATGTGCCGGCCGGCATCCATACCGTGCGCAGCTTGTGCGCGTAGTCGGTGAACAAGGGCGTGTTGAGATCGTAGGGCAATACGCCCTCGTTCAATTGCAGCCGGCCATCTGCCACGCGCAGCAGGTTCCATTCGGACAGCGTGGCCGGCATGCCATCGGCATGAAATTGCACCGGGGCAAATGTCGGCGACTGACCGCAGGAGGCCAGCAGCAGTGCCGACAGGCATGCCATCAGACAACGCAGCATGGCGTTCCCCTCAGCCGCGACCAAGATCGATGGCGGGCAGCCTGGGCAACTGGCAATCGAACGGCGCGCTGTCCGTGCTCGGGTTGCGGTAGCCGCCGGGGCCGTCGGCGTTGATCACGCCGGAGATGTCGCGCAGGCAGATTTGCGGGCCTTCGGCACGGTTCGGGTTGACGTAGCCGTCGAACAAGACGTCCGGAAAACTGCCGGTCAGGCCGTACATGGAGACTTTGAGGGCCTTCAGATCGATGCCGTCGGGCGAGTTGCCGCCGCCGCTGAGGCGATTGCCGTGGACGTGGATGCGCTCGGGATAAGGGTCGAACTCGCTTGCCGCCACGTCATCCTTGTAGCCGGTCGAGTAGACGCTGGAAATGATGATGTTGGCGGTTTTGTTGTCGGCAATGTCGTTGTCGAAAATCTCGATGCCGTCGTTGGAGTTGATCACGATGCCGCTGCCGGCCGGCACGCTGGCCACCGGCGTGCCTTTGGCACCGAAGTTGCCGGTGTTGTTGGTGAACACCTTGTTGTTGAACACCCGGATCGCGTCGCCCTGCTGCGACAGCGCCGGCATGTTGAACACGAGGATGCCGCCGGTGTTTTCCGTGGCGACGTTGCCGTACACATCGGCGTTGATGGTGTTTTCGATCTCGATTCCGGCGACGTTGTGCTCGGCGCGGTTGTTGCGCACGATCACATCGCGCGACTGGCCGACATAGATGCCGGCGTCGGATGCGCCGATGGCGATCGAATCTTCGATCAGCACGTTGCGGGTGAGCACCGGATACAGGCCATAGGCTCCGTTGCTGGATTTCGGCCCGCCGGTCCATTCCACGCGCACACCGCGGATGGTGACGTTCTCAGATTCGCTCACCTTCAGGCCGTCGCCCTTGCTGTCCTCGATGGCGATGTTTTCCAGGGTGAAACCGTCGGCATTGACCAGCAGCCCCTCGGCGCCGGCTTTCTGACCCTTGAAGCTGAGGATGGATTTGTCATGGCCCTGGCCACGCAGGGTCACGTTGTCGATGCGCAGGCTGAGGCTGCGGTCGAAGCGGAACGTGCCGGCCGGCACTTCGATCACCTCACCGGGCTGTGCGGCGATCAGTCGCTCGCGTAGTTCGCTGGCAAACCCCACCTCGCCGCCATCGGTGGCAGAACCGGACACGTCATCCCCTTGGCTACAGGCCGACAGCAGCAATACCAGCGCCACGCCGGGCGCCCATCGAATGTTCAGCATCTTGTTGTTCCTCCCTCTGGAATAGGAAGTGTTCACATCTGCATCCGCGAATGATAGGGGGTCATTCGAACTACAATGGGGGCGAATCGGACATGCTCGGATCGTGACTCATCGCGGAAATGCCCCTGTCGAAGACCCTGCGTTGCATGCGCCGAGCATCAAGAGCGGCATCGTGGCGGCGCTGGTGGCGCGTGCCGATGAGCTGGGTGTGGACACGGCCTCCTGGTTTTCCGGGTTGCGTCTTGCGGGGCAGCACTTCAGGGATCGGGTCGTGCCGCCTTACCTGTCTTACCGCGAGGCGTGCCACATCATCGAGCGCGCCATCGCCGGCTTGCCCGGCGAGGGGCACGGGTTGGAGCAAGGCGATCGACAGACGCTGGCCGAATTCGGCTTGATCGGCCTGGCGATGATGACCGCCACCGATTTCGGAGGCGCCTTGCGACTGGGGGTGCGCTTTGCCCCGATCAGCGGTGCGCTGCTGGATTTGACGCTCGATGAAGGCGATGCGGATGGCGTTGCGGTCGTCATGCGGATGCGGACGCGCGAACCGGCCATCGATGCTTATCTGTGCGAAGAGCTGATCACCAGTTGCATCAACCTGTGTCGTGGTCTGCTTGGCCCGGCTTTCAAAGAGCAGCGGATCGATCTGGGGTATGCGCCGCCGCGCCATGCCGCCCGGTATTCCGAATACTTCGATGCGCCGGTTCGTTTCGCCTGTCGCGATACACGCGTGGTCATCGCGCGGCACTGGCTGAGTGTGCCGATGCCGGCGGCCAATCCGGACACGGCGCGGCAAATGCTGGCGTTGTGCCGGGCACAGATGCCATCGGAACAGCCGCCGGCGAGCATCGTGCACACCTTGGAGCGGCGCCTGACCCTGCAGGTTTCGGGCAACCCGAAACTTACCGATCTGGCGGCGGAACTGCACCTGACCGATCGCACCTTGCGGCGCCAGTTGCGCGCCGCAGGAACGGGTTTTCGCGAACTGCATGACAAGGTGCGCGCGCGTTGTGCGCAGGAATTGCTGCAACGCCCCGAGATGCCGATTTCGCAAGTGGCCGCGGCCGTGGGTTTTCACGACGTGCGTGATTTCCGTCGTGCCTTCAAGCGCTGGACGGGAAGTTTGCCGAGTGATTTCCGCAAGCAGGCGGTGGCGACGTGACGCTGTGCGGGCTTGCGACTCCCGTGATGCCATGGCCCAGCGCCGAGGACGGTTGCCAGACTGTCGAAGTGTTGCCGGTGCGCCGGGCTGCCGCCGCTCGGGGTGCTGATCGGTTGGCATGGAAGTGCGCATGACCAGCCTGGATGAGCTTCATCGCCAGTACCGCCACTCGCTGGCAGGCAAGCGGGATGACTTGCGCAAGGCCTGGGCTGCTCTGTGCGATGAGGCGGCCAGCGACGCACAGGTCGCGCATTTGCATCTGTTGCTGCATCGTCTGGCAGGCTCGGCCGGCACATACGGCTACCCGGATATCGCCCGGCGCGCCAAAGCACTGGAGCAGGCGTGGACGGCATGGTTGGCGCAGGCGCAGGAAGACAGGGCCGCGCCGTATTCGATCTGTGCCGGACAGGCTGGCGGCATGCTGGATCTGCTTGATGCGTTGCAGGTGGTGGAAAGAACCTGAGCGCCGCGGGATTCGCCTCCGGCGCATGGGCTTCCTGCTGCCGCCATGACGGCGGTTGACGCCGGGTTTTTGCCGTTTTCGGTTGTCCTGTGCATCTCGCACGCAGGCAGGCGATCAACTGCCGCTGCGG
>JAEXRB010000360.1 GCA_023438325.1 Pseudomonadota bacterium
TGCCCAGGTGGCTGCTGAAAAGGCCGGTCGTGCTGCGCTGGACTACGGCGGGAAGTCGCTGGAAGTCCGCATCAAGGGCCCGGGTCCGGGCCGTGAGTCGGCCGTGCGTTCGTTGAACAACGTCGGCGACAAGATCACCAACATCATCGACGTGACGCCTATCCCGCACAACGGGTGCCGTCCGCCGAAGAAGCGCCGCGTCTAAGGAGTCCCGACCATGGCACGTTACATTGGTCCCAAGTGCAAGCTCGCCCGCCGCGAGGGCGCCGATCTTTCGCTCAAGAGCCCGGCGCGCGCGCTGGATTCCAAGTGCAAGCTGGAGCAGAAGCCCGGCCAGCACGGCGCAGCCGCCAAGCGCGGCAAGCTGTCCGACTACGCTGTACAGCTGCGTGAAAAGCAGAAGGTCAAGCGTATCTACGGTCTGCTGGAGCGCCAGTTCCGCAACTACTACAAGAAGGCTACGGCGAAAAAGGGCAATGCTGGTGAAAACCTGCTGCAACTGCTCGAAGCCCGCCTCGACAACGTGGTTTACCGCATGGGTTTTGCGGTGACGCGTCCTTCTGCGCGTCAGCTTGTCTCGCACAACGCCGTGACGGTGAACGGCAAGGCCGTGAACCTGCCGTCCTACCAGGTTCGTCCGGGTGATGCGATCGCCCTGACCGAGAATGGTCAGCGTCAGTTGCGCGTGCAGGAAGCGCTCACGTTGTCTCAGGAAATGGATCTGGCCCCGCATTGGGTCGAGGTCGACGCCAAGAAGTTCAGCGGCCTGTTCAAGGCGGTCCCTGATCGCGGCGACCTGCCGTCGGATATCAACGAGGCGCTCATCATCGAGTTGTATTCGAAGTAATCGGAGCAAGCGACCATGTCTGTTACCGCCACTCAGGTGCTGCGTCCGCGCGGCCCCAACATCGAACGCCTTGGCCCGAACCGGGCCAAGGTGGTCATCGAGCCGCTTGAACGCGGCTATGGCCATACCCTCGGCAACGCCCTGCGTCGCGTCTTGTTGTCCTCGATTCCCGGCTTCGCCGTGACCGAGGTCGAAATCGATGGCGTACTGCATGAGTACACCACGGTCGAAGGCCTGCAGGAGGATGTGCTTGAGGTGCTGCTGAACCTCAAGGACGTCGCCATCCGCATGCACAATGTCGATCAGACGGTGCTGACGCTGGAAGTCAAGGGTCCGGGTGTGGTCAAGGCTGGTGATATCCGCGTTGATCACAACGTGGAAATCGTCAACCCCGATCACGTGATCTGTCACCTGACCAAGGACACGGCGTTGAACATGCGCCTCAAGATCGAGCGCGGTTTCGGCTACCAGCCTGCCGCGCTGCGTCGTCGTCCGGATGAGGAAACCCGTGCCATCGGTCGTCTCTTGCTGGATGCGTCGTTTTCGCCGGTGCGCCAGGTTGCCTACGACGTGGAAAGTGCTCGCGTCGAACAGCGTACCGACTTGGACAAGCTCGTCCTGCACATTGAAACCAACGGCACCATCGATGCCGAGGAAGCTGTCCGCACTGCGGCCGATATCCTGACCGATCAGCTTTCGGTGTTTGGTGACTTCACTCAGCGTGAGCGCAACTCCAGCAAGCAGATCGGTGCCGCCGGGGTGGATCCGGTGCTGTTGCGTCCGATCGACGATCTGGAGCTGACCGTGCGCTCGGCCAACTGCCTCAAGGCCGAGAACATCTACTACATCGGTGACCTGATCCAGCGTACCGAAGTGGAATTGCTCAAGACGCCGAACCTTGGCAAGAAGTCCCTTACCGAGATCAAGGAAGTGCTTGCGCAGCGCGGCCTTTCGCTCGGCATGAAGCTGGAAAACTGGCCGCCCAGCGGCCTTCAGGCGGGCATGCTCGGCTGATGCGTCAATGCGGGCGGACGAGTTCCGCCCGCAACCATTCTCGGAAAGGAGCTCCGGAATGGATACAAAACCAACAATGTTGGCCACGGATTGGCATCAACAAATCATTAGCCACAAGGAATTTTTCCCATGCGCCACCAGAAATCCGGTCGCAAGTTCAACCGTACCAGTTCGCACCGCGAGGCCATGTTCCGCAACATGACTGCTTCGCTGATCAAGCATGAGCTGATCAAGACCACCTTGCCCAAGGCCAAGGAATTGCGTCGCGTTGCCGAGCCACTCATCACCCTGTCCAAGGTGGATGGCGTGGCCAACCGTCGACTGGCCTTCTCGCGCCTGCGTGACAAGGAAGCCGTGGGCAAGTTGTTCATCGAGCTCGGCCCGCGTTATCAGGGGCGTCCGGGCGGTTACCTGCGCATTCTCAAGTGCGGTTTCCGTGACGGCGACAATGCGCCGATGGCCTATGTCGAGCTGGTTGATCGCCCGCGTGCCGTCGAAGGTGCAGCGGACGGAGACGAGTAAGGCGATACGCGCCTTCACGTGGTTTACCGAAAAGCCCCGGTCAATGCCGGGGCTTTTTCGTTGGCGCATTGCTTGGTCGTTGCAATGGGTATCGGATATGGTTCGCGCTTGCTTTTCACAGCGGATATCCATGATTCCTTTCGCCACGCCCCACAGTCGTGCCACGCTCGGCTGGATAGCGCTGGGTCTTGCCTGGGGCGCGGTTCTGGCTTTGGCCGTTGCCGGTACGGCCGTTGGTGATGAGTGGGTGCACTGGGCTCAGATCCAGCGATTCGTGGGCGGAGATTTTCGCGTCTTCGATCAGTGGCTGACGAACATTCCTGGGTATCACTGGCTCCTGACCGCGATGCTCGCCCCGTTCGGTATCCAGGAGCTGAGCTGGGTTCGTGCCATCACGGCGCTGATGACCCTCGCGTGTGGATGGGTGTTCTTCCGCATCCGCTCGCATCTGCATCCGGGTGATGCGCAGCGTGCCACGGCGCAGTTTTTCTTCCTTCCTACGATGTTCGTGTACGGCTACATGGCGTATACGGATGTGCCTGCGTTGCTGTTCCTGTTGGGGGCCGTACTGGCAACGTTGCGCGACAGGCACGGTCTGTCGGCACTGTGGCTGATTGGCTCGATGGCGATTCGCCAGAACAATGTGCTCTGGGTGGGATTCCTCGCGCTCTACGCGGCATGGCCGATGCTGGAGCCGGCATTGCGCAGCCTGGTGCCGGGCGCGGCACGATGGACGGCGGCTTGTTGGCGAGATTGGATCAAGGCGTTGTTGTTGCGGGTGTGGCCTTACATGGTTGCCGTTGCGTGCTTTTGTGCCTATTGGGCATGGAATGGTTCGATCGCTTACTCCACTGCACAGAGTCAGAACGCACATCCGGATTTCCGGCTGGACATCGGAAATCCGGTGTTCATGCTGGCGATTGCCGCACTGTTGTTTCCGTTGCAGATCACCGCCGGCTGGGGGCGTCTGACGGTGCGGGGAATGGGCTGGCGAGGTGCGTGGGTCTGGTTGCTTCCGGTGTTGGCATTCGGTTTGTACGCACTCTTCTTCAAGGTGCATCACCCTTTCAACTTCATCCTCCCGGGCAATGTGCGCAATCAGTGGCTGCAACAGGTTGCTGAAGGCGGCGTGGCGTGGTGGTTCTTCGGTGCAGTGGCAACGTGGGCGTTCTGTGGCCTGCTTTTCCAGCGTTATGTCATGCGGCAAGGTTGGCTGTGGCTGCCGTTCTCGCTGCTGTTCGTCGCCGCCTCGTGGATGATCGAGACGCGCTACACCATCGTTCCCTTCGTGTTATTCCTCGCGCTGCGGCGGCCTGAAGGCGTTTGGGCCGAGCGGGTTACACTTGTTGGATGGAGCGTGTTGTCTGGCTGGCTGGCGTGGAACGTGTTCGATCATCGTTTCATGCTGTAGCCATGCTGCGGCACTTTTAACCGCTCGGCTTGTCTGAGCGTCGAGCAAACCTTCCAAGCAGGGCATTTCAATGAATCCGTTTTCCTGGCCTTTCCGCGCCCAGTTCTTGTTCGGCGCCGTCGCCTGCGCCGCATTGCTGGGCTACGCACTCTATGCGCAGTACCAGATGTTCCTGGATCCGTGCCCCCTGTGCATCTTCCAGCGTGTCGTGTTCATCGGCATGGGAATCGTATTCCTGCTCGGCGCCTTGCATGGGCCCAAGGGCTGGGGGCGCAAGCTGTATGGCGTGCTGGTGTTCTTCATCTCGATGATCGGCGTGGGGATTTCCGGGCGACATGTCTGGTTGCAGAATCTGCCGCCGGATCAAGTACCAGCGTGCGGGCCGGGGCTTGAGTACATGCTCGATGCCTTCCCGCTGAGCAAGGCACTGTCGATGGTGTTCACCGGGTCTGGTGAATGCGCGAGTGTGGATTGGAGTTTCCTCGGCCTGTCGATGCCGGCGTGGACGCTGGTCTGCTATGTGCTGCTGGGGCTCGGGGCATTGTGGGCCGGCTTCCGCCGGCGCTGATTCCGCGCAACGGCGAACGCTGTGGCATCATGGCGCACCGCACCATTTTTGGCAGTCAACGATGAGCGCCACCGAACTTCGCCCTGAATCCGTCCGTGAAGCGCAGGGCTGGTCGCCTGCCTCTTGGCAGTCGCATCCGGTGTTGCAACAGCCCGCCTATCGCGATGCCAATGCCTTGGCGGCAGCCAAGGATGAGCTGGCGCAGTTGCCTCCACTGGTCACGTCCTGGGAAATTTTCGAGCTGAAGCGCCAGCTTGCCGAAGCGCAGGAAGGCAAGCGTTTCCTGCTGCAAGGCGGCGATTGTGCGGAGAACTTTTCCGATTGCGAGTCCGGGCTGATTTCCAATCGGCTCAAAGTGCTGCTGCAGATGAGCGTGGTGCTGGTCTATGGCCTGCGCCTGCCCGTGGTACGCGTGGGACGTTTTGCCGGGCAGTACGCCAAGCCGCGTTCGGCCGATACCGAAACCCGCGATGGCATCACCTTGCCATGTTATCGAGGCGACCTAGTCAATGCGCCGGAATTCACGGCCCAGGCACGCGAGCCGGATCCGCGTCGCATGATCAAGGGGCATGCCCGCTCGGCGTTGACGATGAACTTCGTGCGTGCGCTGATCGATGGCGGCTTCGCCGATTTGCACCATCCCGAATACTGGGATCTGGACTGGATGCGCCATTCCTCCCGCGCTGCCGATTACCAGAAGATGATCCAGGCCATCGGTGATGGCGTGCGTTTCATGGAAACACTCTCGGGCAACGCCATCCACAACCTCAATCGCGTGGATTTCTTTACCTCGCACGAAGCGCTGCTGCTGCCATACGAGGAATGCCTGACCCGCCAGGTGCCGCGTCAGTGGGGCTGGTTCAACCTCTCCACGCATTTCCCGTGGATCGGCCTGCGCACTGCCGCCCTTGATGGCGCGCATGTGGAATACATGCGAGGCATCCGCAATCCGGTGGCGGTGAAGGTTGGCCCTTCGGTGGCGCCGGATGATCTCATGCGCTTGATCGATACCCTCAATCCGCATGACGAACCAGGCCGCCTCACCCTGATTCATCGCATGGGGCGCGCCAACATCGAGAAGGGCTTGCCGCCGCTGCTGGATGTTGTGAAGCGCGAAGGTCGCCGCGTTCTTTGGGTGGCCGATCCCATGCATGGCAACACCGAGAACACGGCCGTGGGCGTCAAGACGCGCCGCTTCGAGAACATCCTCGGAGAGCTGGAGCTTGGGTTCGACTTGCACGCTGCCGCCGGCACGCGTCTTGGTGGCGTGCATCTGGAATTGACTGGCGAGAACGTCACCGAGTGTCTGGGCGGCGCACGTGATCTTGCCGAGGCCGATCTGGCACGCGCTTACCGCTCAACCGTCGACCCGCGCCTGAATTACGAGCAATCGCTGGAGCTAGCGATGCTGATCGTGCGCAAGCGTGGCGCGGTGCCGGCGTTCTGATTCAGGTACAAGCAGCGCGCAACGCCTGCGGCAACGCCGCGGACTTGCCAGAGGTGCGATCGATCCACACCAGCACGACATTGCCGTCGCAATGCAGGATGCTGCCATCGAGCGATTCGATGCGATGGCCCAGTGTCAGGCTGCTGTTGCCGAGGCGTTCGGCGTAGAGCTTCACCTGCACTTCGGCAGGCCAGTTGATTGGCGCGCGGTAGTTCAGGTGCGAGGCCGCCAGGACCGGTGCGGTGGGCTGGCTGTCCCACTCGGCGATCAAAGTGGCCAGCCACTGCACGCGGGCCTCTTCGAGATATCGCAGGTAGTTGGCGTTGTTGACGTGATTGAAGGCATCCAGATCGCCCCAGCGAACCGCGATGCGGTGCTCGAATAGCGGAGATGTGACGGCGGTGTGGTTCATGTCGTGTGATCCTTGGCGTCGCTGCGCAGCAGCGGGGCGAGGAAGCGGCCGGTATGGGAGTGAGGCGCCGCAGCCACGCTTTCGGGTGTGCCGGTGATGAGGATGGTGCCGCCGCGGTGGCCGCCTTCCGGGCCGAGATCGATGATCCAATCGGCGGTTTTGATGACATCCAGATTGTGCTCGATGACGATGACGGTGTTGCCGTCGTCACGCAGGCGATGCAGCACCGCGAGCAGTTGTTCGATGTCGTGGAAATGCAGGCCGGTGGTGGGCTCGTCGAGGATGTAGAGCGTCTGGCCGGTGTCGCGGCGCGAGAGTTCCTTGGATAGTTTCACGCGCTGCGCTTCGCCGCCGGAAAGCGTGGTCGCCGGTTGGCCGAGGGTGATGTAGGAAAGACCTACCTGTACCAACGTTTCCAGCTTGCGTGCGATGGACGGCACCGGTTTGAACAGGGTGAGTGCGTCTTCCACCGTCATCGACAGCACGTCGTGGATGGTGTGGCCCTTGTAGGTGATGTCCAGCGTCTCGCGGTTGTAGCGTTTGCCGGCGCATACATCGCAAGGCACGTACACATCCGGCAGGAAGTGCATTTCCACCTTGATCAGGCCATCGCCCTGGCAGGCCTCGCAGCGGCCGCCTTTCACGTTGAAGGAAAAGCGCCCCGGCGTGTAGCCGCGTGCGCGTGCCTCGGGCACTTGTGCGAACAGTTCGCGCAATGGCGTGAACACGCCGGTGTAGGTGGCTGGATTGGAGCGCGGCGTGCGGCCGATGGGTGATTGGTCGATATCAACCACCTTGTCGAACAGATCCAGCCCTTCCACCTTGCGGTGCGGTGCAGCCTGCGCCGAGGCACCATTGAGCTGGGTGGCGGCAAGTGGATAGAGCGTGTCGTTGATGAGGGTGGATTTGCCGGAGCCGGAAACGCCGGTGACGCAGGTGAACACGCCGGCGGGAATTTCCAGATCCACGTTCTTCAGATTGTTGCCGTGCGCACCGAGCAGCTTGAGCCATTGGCCTTCCTGCGGCGTCTTGCGTTGCGCCGGCACGGCGATGGCGCGCTGGCCGGAGAAATACTGGCCGGTGATCGAACGCTCGCTGGCCATGATGTCGGCCAACTGGCCCTGAGCCACCACCTCGCCGCCATGCACGCCTGCGCCGGGGCCGATGTCGACGATGTGATCGGCCAGGCGAATGGCATCTTCGTCATGTTCCACCACGATCACGGTGTTGCCCAGATCGCGCAGGCGCGTGAGCGTGCCGAGCAGGCGCTCGTTGTCGCGCTGGTGCAGGCCGATGGAGGGCTCATCGAGCACGTACATCACGCCGACCAATCCCGCACCGATTTGGCTCGCCAGGCGGATGCGTTGTGCTTCGCCGCCGGAGAGTGAATCGGCCTGCCGATCCAGCGTCAGGTAATCCAGCCCCACATCCACCAGGAAGCGCAGACGCTCGCGGATTTCCTTGACGATGCGCGTCGCGATTTCGCCACGCCAGCCGTCGAGTTTCAGGTCGGCGAAGAAGGCATTGGTTTCGTCGATCGGAAGCGCCGTGATCGAGGGCAGGGTGCGCTCGGCCACGAACACGTTGCGTGCGGCGCGGTTAAGGCGCTGACCGTGGCAATCCGGGCATGGGCGGTTGCTGATGAACTTGGAAAGCTCCTCGCGCACCAGCGAGGATTCGGTTTCGCGATAGCGTCGCTCGATGTTCGGCAGGATGCCCTCGAAGCGATGCTTGCGCTGGCTGCGCCCGCCCGCTTCGGTGACATAAGTGAAGCTGATGACTTCATCGCCGCTGCCATGCAGCACGGCCTGCTGCACGGGCTTTCCCAATGATTTCCACGGCGCATCCACGTCGAAGCCGTAATGTTTGGAAAGCGAGCCGATCAGCTGGAAGTAGTAATGATTGCGTCGATCCCAGCCGCGGATCGCTCCGGCAGAAAGGCTCAGTTCGGGGTGCGTGACCACGCGGGCCGGATCGAAATACTGCGTCACACCCAAGCCATCGCAGCTCGGGCAGGCGCCCATCGGCGCGTTGAACGAAAACAGGCGCGGTTCCAGCTCCGGCAGCGAGTAGTCGCACACCGGGCAGGAATAGCGCGAGGAAAACAACTGCTCGGGCGTGGCGGCATCGTCCATGTCCACCACGCGCGCCAGGCCATCGCCCAGGCGCAATGCGGTTTCGAAGGATTCGGCCAGGCGCTGCTTGATGTCTTCTCGGGGACGGAAGCGATCGATCACCGCTTCGATGGTGTGCTTCACGCGCAGTGCGAGCTTGGGCGGATCGTCCAGCTCGATCACTTCGCCATCCACGCGCGCGCGCACCAGACCCTGTGCGCGAAGCTGTTCGAACACCTGCACGTGCTCGCCCTTGCGCTCGCGGATCACCGGCGCCAGCAGCATGTAGCGGCGTTCGGGATCGAGCGCGAGCGTGGCATCGACCATCTGGCTGACGGTCTGCGCTTCCAGCGGGAAGTGATGTTCCGGGCAGCGCGGCGTGCCGACGCGCGCGTACAGCAGGCGCAGGTAGTCGTAGATTTCGGTGATCGTGCCGACGGTGGAGCGCGGGTTGTGCGAGGTGGATTTCTGTTCGATGGAAATGGCCGGCGACAGGCCTTCGATATGATCCAGATCGGGCTTGTCCATCACCGACAAAAACTGCCGCGCGTAGGATGACAGCGATTCCACGTAGCGGCGCTGGCCTTCGGCGTAGATGGTGTCGAACGCGAGCGAGGATTTCCCCGAGCCGGACAGGCCGGTGATGACGATCAGGCGATCGCGTGGGAGATCGATGTCGATGTTCTTGAGGTTGTGGGTACGCGCACCGCGGAGGCGGATGGTGTCCATGCGGGAGGGGCCTGCGAAGCGACCACCGAGTTTAGCAGTCAGGAAGGGCCCGATCTGGGGGCGCAAGCCTGCAGGATCAATGCAGGCGGGGGATGAATGCCGGGCGAGGGCGGGTTTGACGCCGTGGCTGGCAGCGGCGATAATTCGCGGCTCCCTGCGCCTTTCGGGCATTGCCCGCGTGGGGAAATACCAGTGCCGGGCGCCTGTCCGGTTCGAGAATAACTACAGAGGTATCGGTATGTCGTATGCAGTCATCGTGACCGGCGGCAAGCAGTATCGCGTGATGGAAGGCGAAACGCTGCGCGGCGAGAAGCTGGAGGCCGAGGTCGGCTCCGTCGTGGATTTCGACCAGGTTCTGCTCGTGGGCACCGGCGAGGACGTCCGTATGGGCGATCTGTCCGGCGTGAAGGTCAGTGCCACCATCAAGAGCCATGGCCGTGCGGACAAGATCCGCATCATCAAGTTCCGCCGCCGCAAGCACCATCGCAAGCAGCAGGGCCATCGCCAGCATTACACCGAAATCCAGATCACCGGCATCGCCGGCTGATCCCACGCACAGGAGACGCAAGTCATGGCACATAAAAAGGCAGGCGGCAGTACCCGCAACGGCCGCGATTCCAATCCCAAGTACCTGGGCGTGAAGATCTATGGCGGCCAGGCCATCGAAGCCGGCAACATCATCGTGCGCCAGCGCGGCACCCAGTTTCATCCGGGTGCAGGCGTAGGTCTGGGCCGCGACCACACGCTGTTCGCGCTGGTTGATGGCACCGTGCAGTTCTCGATCAAGGGGCCGAAGAACCGCCGCACGGTCAGCGTCGTTTCGGCCTGATCCGTAGCCAGCCCGCAACGCAAGGCCCCGCTTCGGCGGGGCTTTGTTTTTGTGAGGCGGAAGTGGCGTGGCGCCCACGGGCTTCGCCCGCAAGACCACTTCCGGCCGCCCTCACGCTAGGCTTCCCACTTCCTGTTTTCCACTTCAGATG
>JAEXRB010000380.1 GCA_023438325.1 Pseudomonadota bacterium
TTCGGCCAACAGGAGGCGTTCGCACAGGGCCGCATCCGCATCCACATCTTCGGCCACGCCCTGCTCGAACACATGCTGTATCCGGAACGTCTGCCCACCGCCAAGTGCCTGGTGCTGTGCGGCGGCAATCCCGCCGATTGGTGTTCGACCTTGGCCGAGGCCATTGCCGCAGGCAAGTTGTTGAATGATCCGCAGGAATTGCGCCCACTACCGCTGGCCGGCATCCCGGGCTGGTCGGCCGGCCAACATGCCGCGGAGTTCTTCGATGGCGATGCGTTCCGTCCCCGGCGAGCGGATCGGTGCTATCCGATGCCATGGCGTGCTGCAACGGATGCCGCCTTCCCGGCGTGAAGCCGCAAAGCACTGATTGTCAGCGGCAAGGTGCCGAGGCGGGACGGCGGAAAACCTGTCGAATCCTCATCCGCAGCCCGGCGCCACGTCAGCGCACCGACTTGCGGTTTCTCAGCCCGGACGTCGCCGTGCGAACAGGCGTACGCGCTCGAAACGGCTTTCGTTGCCATCGCGCAAGCGTTTCAAATTGGCGCGATGGGTATAGAGAATCAGCAACGCTGCCGTTGTGGCGAATGCGATGCGCAACGGCGTCGCGCCACCTGGCAGCAGCCAGGCCAGTGGCACCAACGCAGCGCAAGCCAGGATCGTTGAAAGGCCGACATAACCGGTGCAGACCAGCACCAGCGCCCAAACCGCAATCACGCAGGGCACGGCGAGCGGCCAAATCACCAGCAACCCGCCGATCAAGGTCGCGGCACCTTTGCCGCCACGGAAGCCGAAGAAAATCGGCCAGACGTGGCCGATGACCGCTGCCAACACGCAGGCAACCTGCGTTGTCGCCAGCCCTTCACCTTCTAGGCCCAGCCATGCCGGAACCAAGGCCGCGATCACGCCTTTGCCGACGTCGATCAGCACCACGCCCAGCGCGAATTTCCAGCCGCGTGTGCGCAACGCGTTGGTGCCGCCGGCATTGCCGCTGCCGCTCTGGCGGATGTCCACGCCGATGAGGCGACCAAGGAGCAAGCTGCCCGACAGCGACCCGAGCAGGTAGGCCATCACCAGGGCGAGAGAAAAAGGCATGGAATCAGGGAAAGGCATGATCACTGCGCACCGGAATCCAGCACCGCCTGCACGCCGACCACCAGCGTGCCCGGCCCGGCATGCGCACCGATGGCGGGCCCGGTTTCCACCAGCCAATCACATTCGATCGGCAGCAAGGCGCGCAGCGCATCCAGCAAATTTCCGGCTTCCTCGGGCGCATCGCAATGGCCCACCATCACCCGCCAGCGCGGCGCATCGGGCAGTCGACGAACAAGGTAATGGGCAAATCGCTCCGGTACGCGCCGATGCCCGAACAAGGCACTGACCACGGACAGCTTTCCGCTCGGTTTCACCCGTGCGATGGCGGTGAGGCCGAGTCGCCGCGCCAGCGGCAATACCCAGCGCGGGATGCGTCCGCCGCGTACCGCGTGCTGGATATCACGCGCCGCCGCGAAGGTGAACGTCCGTGGCATCAATTGCGCCAGGTGCTGGCGTACCGACTCCACCTCGCCGCCGGCTGCGGCACATTCGGCGGCAGCGATCGCCAGAAGTGCCTGTCCGCATGACACCTGTCCACTGTCGATCACCGTGACGCGGCCCTCGCCGACACGTTCGGCAGCCGTTTCACCGGACTGCAAGGTGCCGCTGAGTTGGCGCGACAGGCCGACGTAGATCACCTGCTTTGCATGCGACAGCGATAACTCGAACTGGCGGCGGAAATCGCCCGGCGGCGGCTGCGAGGTCTGCGGCAGCACATCGCCCTCGCGCAGGCGGCGATAGAACTCGGCGTTGCTGATGGAAATGCGATCAAGGAAATCCTCGTCACCGAATCCAACCCGCACCGGCACCGTGTCCAGCGGCAGGTGTTCGAGCACTTCGTTCGGCAGATCGGAAGCCGAGTCGGTCACGATGGTCACGGCACTTTGACGTTGTGCCGCACGATGTTGGGCGCGCATGTTCTCGGCCTTGCGCGCGCTCACCGTACCGAAGCGCCCGGCTAGATCGAACAGAGCGCCCGGATCTGCAACATGCGCATGCAGACGCACTCGCTGCGTGCCGCCGGCCACCACCACACTGTCGGCGCCAAGCGCTTCCAGTGCCGCCTTGATGGCAGTCGGATCAAGCCGCCCGGCGGCAATCAGGCACTCGCTGCACCATGGCCGCGAGGGATCGGCATCCTCATGCCAGTGGTCGCCGGCAAACGTATCCGCGATTTCTGCATTGGCGTGCTCCAGCGGCGCGGAACTGCGCGCAACGATGAACGCCTGAATACCCTCGAGCAGATCGACGAAGCCCTGGGCGCCGGCATCCACCACGCCGGCCTGACGCAGCACGGCCAATTGCTTCGGTGTATCGGCCAATGCCTTGCGCGCCTGCACGAGCGCCTGCCCGAACCAATTGGCTAGGTCGCCATCCGGTATCTGCAAGGCATCGGAAAATGCCTGGATCACGCTGAGGATCGTGCCTTCGCGTGGCTGCGCCAGAGCTCCGCGCGCTTGCCGCGCACCGGCTTGGACAGCCAGTGCCATGCTGCCGGCATCCAAGCGTATCGCATCGCCCGCCATGGCGCTGACACCGCACAAAAACTGCGCCAGGATCGCGCCGGAATTGCCGCGTGCTCCGTCGATGGCATCCTCGGCCACATCGTGCAGCAGCGCGCCGACCGATGTCGCGCGGCGGCTCAGGCTGCCGTTCAGGACAGTCGTGAGCGTGAAGGCAAGATTGCTGCCGGTGTCACCATCGGGCACCGGGAACACGTTGATTCGATTGAGATGATCGCGCCGCCCCACAACCTGGCGCATACCGGCCACGAGTGCGCGGCGCAAGGCCGGTGCGGAAATTTGGGGGCGTGCGATCAGATGAAGATCAGGAGAGTGGGCGAGCATCGCCGCACTCTGCCAGAGCGACACGCACAAGGAACGCTGCGACGCAGCGTGACACCGGCGATTTGCCGGAGATTTACCAGCGTCGCTGTGCGGCTTTTTCCTGTTCGCGATCAAATCCGCGAAGTTCGTCACGAATGTGGGCGATGCGCTGGCGTCCCAAGGCATTGCGCTGTTCGTCCAGCACTACGCCATCGAGTAGTTCGGCCATGCGTTGGGCTGTGGGCAGCATGGTTTCCCATGCGTCCAGTGCCGCCATCGGACCGGGCAAGGTCATGAAGAAGGTCAGGCCCGGGGTTTCGATGTCGTGGACGTGGCGCAGGTCGAAATGGCCGGGCTTGACCATGTTGGCGACGCTGAACACCGGCTCCACTTCAGGCCGGCCATCGACGAGGCGATGGTAGATGCCCATGTGACCGTAAGTGAGGCCGGCCTTTTCGGCGGCAATGACGATGGCCGCGCCGTCGATCAGGGCATCGTCGCGTGCTGCGACGAACAAGGTCACGATGTGCTGCGGCGCAGTACTGCCACGGCGTCCCAGCGGTGATTCGGAAGGCGGCGCATCGTTGGCCAGGGTGCGTTCGATCAGCGCGAGTTCTTCCTGAATCGCGTCTTCGTCCTGACCGAACTCGTCCAGATCGCCAATGCGCATGGCTTCATCGCCCTCGCCTTCTTCGCCCAGATGCGGCTCGCGCCGGATGCCGGAACGCTCGGGCTTGCCGGTGTCCATGCGGCGGCCCTGATCAGGTTTGCGTGGCCGGCCGAATACGGCAATGGCGATGAGGACGAGCACGCCGCCGATGGCGAGCGGGATGCCGATTTCAGGATTCCAGTTCATGCATGCATCCTACTAAATCAAGCCGCGCCAGCGAGTTTGGCGGCTTCGGCCAGATCGACCGACACCAGTCGCGAGACGCCCGGCTCGCGCATGGTCACGCCAGCCAGCTGGCGCGCGGCTTCCATTGTGGCCTTGTTGTGGGTGACGAAAAGAAACTGCACCTTCTCGCTCATCTCGCCCACCATGGCCGAGAAGCGGCCGACGTTGGCCTCGTCCAGCGGCGCGTCGACCTCGTCGAGCAAGCAGAACGGCGCGGGGTTGAGCTGGAAGATGGAGAACACCAGCGCCACCGCCGTCATCGCCTTTTCGCCACCGGAAAGCAGAGAAATGCTGGAAACGCGGTTGCCGGGCGGGCGGGCCATGATCGCAACGCCGGTATCGAGCAGGTCTTCGCCGGTCAGCTCAAGATAGGCGTGACCGCCGCCGAACAAGCGTGGATATAGGGCCTGTACGCCTGCATTGACGCGGTCGAAGGTGTCCTTGAAGCGGCCGCGGGTTTCGCGGTCGATCTTCTTGATCGCGCCTTCCAGGGTTTCCAGTGCAGACACCAGGTCGGCGTTCTGTGCGTCCAGATAATCCTTGCGCTGCTGGGCTTCGCCATATTCGGAAATGGCGGCCAGATTGACCGGTTCCAGGCGGCGGATGCGGGTTTCCAGCTCGGCTACGGCGCGCTTCCATTCTTCCACGCCGGCGTTCTCCGGCAGCTCGGCCAGCACTGTGCCCAGCTCCAGCCCGGCGGCAGCGACGCTTTCGGAAAGGCTTTCAATGCGCAAGGCAAGGCTTTGTTCGGAAAGGCGCTTTTTCGATATTTCCTCACGCAGCGCGAGCGCGTGTTGGTCAGATTGCTGGCGCTGAGCCTCGTAACGGCGCATTTCTGCATCCACGCCTTCGATGCCCGATCGTGCGGCAGCAAGGTCACGCTCAGCGACGATGCGCTGTTCCAGGTACGTCTGGCGTTCGATTTCCAGCGCCTTGATCGGCGCATCGCCCTCGGCCACTTGCGTGGAAAGTTCGGCGTGGCGTTGTTGCAACTGCTCGCGCTGGGCGTGCATGCGCAGCAAGGCCTGATTCAAGGCCGCCACCTGAGTGCGCGCGGCTTCGAGTTTCAATGCCAGCTGGTGCGCGGCATCGCGTGCCTCGCGCGCGGTGCTGCGCGCGGCGTCGCGCTGTTCGGCGTAGTGCCGCTGTTGGGATTGCAACGCATGACGGGCGTTTTCCAGCTCGGCCATTTTCGCAAGCGAGGTTTCCAGGCCTTGCCGGGCTTCGCGGGTGCGTTCCTGTGCGTCCTGGGTGGTTTGGCGAAGCTGGGCGAGTTCGGTGTCGATGCGTTCCAGCCGGGCCTGCGCAGATTCGAGCTTGCCTTGCTGGCTCTGCATCTGGCCGGAAAGCTCGGCCACGCTGCGGTGCGCCAGGTACATCGCACGCTGTGCATCCTCGCGCGCCTGCTCGGCGGTTGCTGCATCTTCGCGCAGTTGTGCGATCTGGTCGGTGAGTTCGCCTTCGCGTTCGCCGACGGTTTCGATTTCTTCGCGCAGCGCATGGATTTCGCGTTCCCGCGCCAGCGTGCCTTGCCCGGCTTCGCCGGAACGCACGATGCGTACCCAGCCGGGGCCGAGCCATTCGCCTGCGCGAGTGATGACGGCTTCGTGCGGCCCAAGCTCAGGAAGCAGGCGCGTAGCTGCGTCCAGATCGTCGGCGGTGCGAATCACCGAGAGCCATCGCAAGGCCGCAGCCGGGCCCTGAACTTTGGCGGCGAGCGAACCGGGGGCGGCGTCGAACGCGGCCCTGTCGGTCGACATCAACGCCAGGCGTCCGCGCGCGAAATCGGCTACCGCCGGCAGCAGATGCTCGGGCGATTGCACCAGCGCGGACTCGATGAGATGGCCGAGTACGGTTTCCACCGCAGTTTCCCAACCTGCTTCCACGCTCAGCACTTCGCCGAGGCGCTGGGCGCGATCCAAGCCTTGTTCGGCCAGCCATTCCTGCGCCGCGCCCTTTTCCTGACCGAGCGCGGCGTGTTGCAGGGCTTCAAGCGAGGCCAGCCGGCCGCGTGCGGCTTCGCCGGCTTTGCGGGTTTCGGAGAGTTCGTTCTGGAGGCGTCGTTGCTGATCCTGCAAGGCAACGACATCCTGTTTGCGCTCGTCCAGCGCGTCTCCGAGCGTATCGAGGCCGGCACGTTGCAGATCGTGG
>JAEXRB010000152.1 GCA_023438325.1 Pseudomonadota bacterium
CGCGTTTTGGTCGCAACCGGACGTTCAACAACGTCTACCTGATCGACAACACCAACAAGGGCAAGAGCCAGCAGCTGACCTTCTCGCTGGCCAAGCCGCGCACGGTTGACAGCGATTGGTCGTGGAACGTGGGTTACACCTACACCAACGCCAAGGAAGTGGGCCCGCTGACCAGCTCGACGGCCAGCTCCGGTTTCAACTACCAGTACGACTTCAACAGTGGTGAAGGCCTGTCGACCACGGCACGCTACGAGATCAAGGATCGCATCTCCGGTTCCTTGAACTGGAGCCGTGCATTGTTCGGCGACTATGAAACCAGCCTCGGCCTCGTCTACGAGGGTCGCAGCGGCCGTCCGTTCAGCTATGTGTTCGTGAACGATGCCAACGGTGACAGCCGTGGCGGCAACGATCTGTTCTACGTGCCCAACCCGGGTGAAGTGCTGTTCGGCAGCCTGAGCCAAACGGGTGTGTTCACGCCGAATCCGGCGATGGAAGCCTCGTTCTACGAGTGGCTGAACAACAACCAGGATCTGGCCCGTTACGCTGGCAGCCACGCTCCGGCCAATGGTTTCCGCGCCAGCTGGGTCAACACCTTCGACCTGCGCTTCAGCCAGGAATTGCCCGGCTTCTTCCGTGGCCACAAGTCGGAACTGTGGCTTGACGTCCAGAACGTGGGCAACCTGATCAACAAGGATTGGGGACACATCTACGACTACGGCTTCTTTGCCAACAGTCGCGTCGCTACCCTGCAGGGCATCTACGACGGCAAGTATGTGTACAACTATCGCTTTGCCGACGAGCCCTCCGTGGCGAACGGCGACAGCGATGGCTTCGATCAGGGCGTGTCGCAGTGGTCCGTGCAGTTGGGCTTCCGCTACCGCTTCTGATTGTTCTCCGAAGTTGCAAGAACGAAACGCCCCGCTTCCAGCGGGGCGTTTCTTTTTCCCGGCACAGGTGGCGTTCGATCATTCACATTCACTGTGGACGCTGCCCCGCCCGACCAGTAAAATCCGCGCTCGCCCAATCCCCCTTCACCCAGCCTGCGGCCAGCCCCGCGCCGGCGGCAGGTTTCCGCGCAGCCGTGCGTCGCAATCTGCGATCGGTGCGTGGGGTGGTCCCTTCACGAGGCGAGTCCTGTGTCCCAATCCGCGATCCTTGCCCTGGCCGATGGCACCCTGCTCCACGGTACGTCCATTGGAGCTGCCGGGCTGCGCGCCGGCGAAGTGGTGTTCAACACCGCGATGACCGGCTATCAGGAAATCCTGACCGATCCGTCCTACGCCCGACAGATCGTCACGCTGACCTATCCCCACATCGGCAATACCGGCTGCACGCCGCTCGACGACGAAGCGCGCACCTTGCATCTGGCGGGCTTGGTAGTGCGCGAAGTGCCGACGCCGGCCAGCAGTTGGCGCAGCGAATCGGACCTTTCCGATTGGTTGCGAGCCCGCGATGTTGTCGCGATTGCCGAAATCGATACCCGCAAACTCACCCGAATCCTGCGCGACAGTGGAGCCCAGAGCGCTTGCCTGATGGCCGGGGCGGACGCGAGCGCGGAGGTGGCCATTGCTGCCGCACGTGCCTTCCCCGGGCTTTCCGGCATGGATCTGGCCAAGGAGGTCAGCACGGCCTCGCGCTATGCATGGGCCGAAGGCTCGCTGGATCTTTCCACCAACGCATTCGTTTCCCCTGCATCGCGTTTTCATGTCGTGGCCTATGACTTCGGGGCCAAGCTCAACATCTTGCGCATGCTGGTCGATCGCGGCTGTCGCCTGACGGTGGTGCCGGCGCAGACACCGGCCAGTGAGGTGCTGGCGATGAAGCCGGATGGTGTCTTCCTTTCCAATGGCCCGGGCGATCCGGCGCCTTGCGATTACGCCATCGCGGCAATCCGCGAATTCGTGGCAGCCAAATTGCCGCTGTTCGGAATCTGCCTGGGTCATCAGTTGTTGGGTCTGGCCGCCGGCGCAAAAACGCAGAAGATGAAGTTCGGCCATCACGGTGCGAACCACCCTGTGATCGATCTGGACACCGGGCGGGTCATGATTTCCAGCCAGAATCACGGATTTGCCGTGGACGAGGCCAGCTTGCCGGCCAACGTACGAGTCACGCATCGCTCGCTTTTCGACGGTAGCAACCAAGGCATCGCACTCACCGATGCGCCAGCCTTCAGCTTCCAGGGACATCCCGAAGCCAGCCCCGGGCCGCATGACGTGGCCGGGTTGTTCGATCGTTTCATCGCCTCGATGTCTCACTCCTGATGGAGATGCGCACCATGACCCGCATACTTTATTCAATGCTCATTGGAGCCGTGCTGCTGGCAGGGGCCGCTTCGGCTGCCGAGCCTTTGCCGGTGGGACACTTCTTCAAGGATCCAGAGTTCAGCAGTGTCTCGCTGTCGCCGGACGGCAGGCACATCACCGTCTCGATGCTGCAAGGCGACCGAACCGTGCTGGCGGCTTTCGTTGTTGACGGCATGAAGCTTGTCGGCAAGTGGGATTTTGGCGAAAACCGTCATATCGATCGCGTGCGCTGGGTCAACGATGAGCGCTTCATCATGTACGTCAGTCGCAAGATTGGCCGCTTCGACTTCCGCGTCGGAACCCCGGATCTGTACATGAGCAATGTCGATGGCAAGAAGCGCATGGACATTCCCAATGGTGGTACTTACCAGATTGTCAGCATGAACTGGGATGACCCGAAGACGATCATCGTGCAACGCTCGGTGGATACGGCCTTCCTGTTCAAGATGAATGTCTACACCGGCAAGACCACGACGCTGGCAACCGCGCCACTGCGGTATGGCCATTTCGTGGTCGACAGCAAGTTGAACCCGCGTTATGCCATCGGCCAGAAGGAAGAGGGCAAGGACACCGTGACACTGCGCCGCGATGGCGAAGACTGGGTGACCGTGCATTCGGCGCCGATGGGAGGCTCGGTGAGGATGCCATTGGGCTATGACCGAGACGAAAAGCGAGTTTTGTTCGCGATCAGCGATGAAGGTGAGGCCACGCGCTTGGCGATGGTCGATCCGGAGACGCGCGAGGAGCACTTGGTCAGCCGTAACGCGAACGTCAACGCATCCGAACTGCTCTTGAGCAGCGACGAGCGCGAACTGCTGGCGGTGGAGTATCTGGACGGTCTGCCGGGCTATCAGTTCGTTGCACCCGAGCATCCGGAGGCCAAGGCCTATGCCGGTCTAATCAATGCCTTTCCTGACCACGCCGTACGCTTCGGCGGCATCAGTCGCGATGGTCGTTACATTCTCCTGCGCGCGTACAGTGATGTGGATCCCGGTGCCTACTATTTGTTCGACCGTCAGGCAGGACAGGCCAAGTTTCTGCTCGCTGCGATGGACTGGATCAAGCCGGCCCAGATGTCGCCTATGCGCGCCATCTCGTTGACGGCGCGCGATGGCACGCCACTGCATGGTTATCTGACGGTTCCCAATGGCAGCGATGGCAAGAACCTGCCGCTCATCCTGCATCCGCACGGCGGCCCGCACGGCCCGCGCGACACATGGGGCTTCAATCCCGAGGTTCAGTTTCTGGCAAACCGTGGATATGCCGTGCTGCAGATCAACTTCCGTGGTTCGGGTGGTTACGGTAATGCCTTCGAGAGCAAGGGCTACCGCAACTGGGGCACGACCATGATCAATGACATGACCGATGCGGTGGATTGGACCATCGCCCAGGGCATTGCCGATCCCGATCGCCTGTGCACCTACGGCGCGTCCTACGGTGGTTACGCGGCGTTGCAATCGGTGGTGCGTAATCCGGACAAGTACAAGTGTGCGATCGGCTATGTCGGCGTCTACAGCCTCCCGCTGATGTTCAAGGATGGCGACATCCCCGAAACCGAAGGTGGGCGTGCATTCCTGCGGCGGGTTCTTCCCGAATCCCTGGGTGAACAGCAGGCGCAGTCGGCGGCTTACAACATCGACAAGATCAAGATTCCGGTGATGTTGGTGCAGGGTGGCAAGGATGTGCGCGTTCCGCCCTCGCAATACCGCGCCCTCAAGGATGGCCTGACCGAGGCTGGCCGCCCGCCGGAGGTGGATATCCTTGAGCCCAAGGAAGGCCATGGTTTCTACGATTTCGATAATCAGGTGAGGCTCTATACACAGATGGAGCAATTCCTCGATCGCCATATCGGCGCCAAGAAGCAATAAGCAGCGCAGGACTGTTGCATGCCTCGCATCCCCTATCGCGCCCTTGATCCGGCTGGAAAGCCGTTCGAGGATTTCGTGGACGCCGCCAGCACTGATGAAGCGTTGACGCTGCTGCGTGGGCGCGGTCTGGAGCAGATTCAATGGCTTGGGGAGGCCCGTGGAGTGGATGTGCCCGAAGCAGATGCCGGCGCGCTGAAAGCCACGGTGGCTCGCGAGGCTGCGCGACTTCGGGCGGCCATGCATCGGCCCGGTTTCGGGGTGTGGCACGTCTGGCGACAAGTGCTGCGCGGTGCGCGCTGGTGGCTGGCGTTGGCGGTATTGATGGCCGCCTATGGTCTTTGGGTGCGCAGCGGTTTTCTGGCGATCCTGGGTGTCGCCATGCTCGGGCTGCCCTTCGTATTGTCAGGCCTGAGCTATCGCCACGCGGCGCGTTACGAGGCCTTTTTGCGTGCGGCAGCGTTTGGTCGGCGCGAAGAGATGGCGCGTCTTGCGCAGTTGCTCGGGCGTGCCGTGGCCGATCCGGGCATGCGGTTTGATCTGGCAATGCGTCAAGCGGAGTTCGTTGCGCGTGAACAAGGTATCCAGGCGGCATTGGCGCAGGTCGAGCCGTTGCGGGAAACCGTCGATCAGCGTGCACCGGGGTTGTTTTCGGCGCGCGCGGCCTTGTTGCATCTGGCTTCCGGTGATAGGTCGGGATTCGTGCACGGCATGCGCGAGGCCTGGGAGGCCAGCGGTCGCGAGGCCAGTCGTGCTCTGGATGCCGCCTTGGCCGAAGCACGCTGCGGCGATGCCGACACGGCGCGCGAAATGATGGCCGATGTCGATGTCGCCGGGTTGCCGGTGATGGCCGCAAGTTTCTATGCCTGGGTGCAGGCGTTGTTGCAAGAGCATGCGGGCGAAGATGGGCGCCCCGCGTTTTCCCGCGCACTCTCCGGCTTTTCCGAACATGCGCACCTGTCTGCGGTCTGGTCTGCGCTCGCCACCTGTACTTGCGACTACGCGTTGGCGCTCGCACGCCATGGCGCCGTGACGGAAGGGCGCGCCTTGGTCGAGGCGGTCTGGCCGATAGCGCGCATCCACCTCGATGCAGCCACGCGAACCAACATCGAAAACACTTTTTTCGCCGACAACACCTCGGCGGCACGGGAACACTGACATGCCAAAACGCACCGATCTCAAGACCATCCTCATTCTCGGCGCAGGACCCATCGTCATCGGGCAGGCGTGCGAGTTCGACTATTCCGGTGCACAGGCCTGCAAGGCATTGAAGGCCGAAGGCTTCCGCACCGTGCTGGTCAATTCCAATCCGGCCACGATCATGACCGACCCGGATACCGCCGATGCGGTTTACATCGAGCCGATCAACTGGCAGACGGTGGAAAAGATCATCGCCAAGGAAAAACCCGATGCGCTGCTGCCGACCATGGGCGGTCAGACCGCACTCAATTGTGCGCTCGACCTGGCCGACAACGGGGTGCTGGAAAAGTACGGTGTCGAACTGATCGGCGCCAAGCGCGAAGCCATCCGCATGGCGGAAGACCGCGAACTGTTCCGCGTGGCGATGCAGGACATCGGCCTGGAGTGTCCCAAGGCCGGCGTCGCGAGAACCTACGAGCAGGCGCTGGAGATTCAGGCCACGGTCGGCTATCCGCCCATCATCCGCCCGAGCTTCACCTTGGGCGGTTCCGGTGGCGGCATCGCTTACAACATCGAGGAGTTCGAGGAGATCGTCAAACGCGGCCTGGAACTTTCGCCGGTCAGCGAAGTGCTGGTCGAAGAATCGGTGCTGGGCTGGAAGGAATTTGAGATGGAAGTAGTCCGCGATACGGCGGACAACTGCATCATCGTGTGCAGCATCGAAAACATCGATCCGATGGGTGTGCACACCGGCGACTCCATTACCGTGGCTCCGGCGCAGACGCTCACTGATCGGGAATACCAGAATCTGCGCAATGCCAGCATCGCGGTGCTGCGCAAGATCGGCGTGGATACCGGTGGCAGCAACGTGCAGTTCGGTATCAATCCCGCCAACGGCCGTGTGGTGGTCATCGAAATGAACCCACGCGTGTCGCGCTCCTCCGCGCTGGCGTCCAAGGCCACGGGTTTCCCGATTGCGAAGATCGCCGCCAAGCTGGCAGTCGGCTACACGCTGGACGAGTTGCGCAACGACATCACCGGAGGGCGCACGCCGGCCTCGTTCGAGCCGACGATTGATTACGTCGTCACCAAGATTCCGCGCTTCGCCTTCGAGAAGTTCCCGCAGGCCGATTCCCGCCTGACCACGCAGATGAAGTCGGTGGGCGAGGTCATGGCGATCGGTCGCAACTTCCCCGAATCGCTGCAAAAGGCCTTGCGCGGGCTGGAAACCGGCAAGGTGGGGCTGGATCCGACCGGGCTGGATCTTTCATCCGATGAGGCGCTGGTGACCTTGCGCCGCCACCTGCGCGAACCCGGGCCGGAGCGATTGTTCTATGTGGGCGATGCCTTCCGGGCCGGTCTGGCAATGGACGAAATCCACGCATTGTCGGCCATTGATCCCTGGTTTCTGCGCCTGATCGAAAACCTGATCCAGGCCGAAGACGGCGTGGCTGCTGCGGGTTTGTCCGGGCTGGATCGCGCGCACTTGCGTCGACTCAAGCGGCTGGGTTTTTCCGATGCGCGCATCGCACAGCTCACCGGCACCGACGAGGCTGCGATCCGCGCATTGCGCCGCGCCTTCGGTCTGGCGCCCGTCTACAAACGCGTGGACTCCTGCGGTGCCGAGTTCGCCACCGATACCGCGTACCTGTATTCCACTTACGAAGACGAATGCGAAGCCAATCCGAGCACGCGTGACAAGATCATCGTGCTCGGCGGCGGCCCGAACCGGATCGGGCAGGGCATCGAGTTTGACTATTGCTGCGTGCATGCGGCCCTGGCACTGCGCGAGGACGGCTATGAAACCATCATGGTCAACTGCAACCCGGAAACCGTTTCCACCGATTACGACACCTCCGATCGCCTTTATTTCGAGCCGTTGACGCTCGAAGACGTGCTGGAAATCGTCGAGCTGGAAAAACCGCGTGGCGTGATCGTGCAGTACGGCGGACAGACGCCGCTGAAACTGGCGCGTGCGCTGGAGGCCGCCGGCGTGCCGGTGATCGGCACCTCGCCCGATTCGATCGATCTGGCCGAGGATCGCGAGCGCTTCCAGAAGATGATCCAGGCGCTGGGCCTTGCCCAGCCGCCCAATCGCACCGCGCGTACCGCAGAAGAAGCGCTCGCCGCCGCGCGCGAGATCGGCTATCCGCTCGTCGTACGCCCGAGCTACGTGCTCGGCGGGCGTGCCATGGAAGTGGTGTATTCGGATGCCGACCTGTCGCGTTACATCCGCGATGCGGTGCAGGTGTCCAACGATTCGCCGGTGTTGCTCGATCACTTCCTCGACAAGGCCATCGAGATCGACGTCGACATCGTGGCCGACACCGAAGGCAATGTCCTGATTGGCGGCATCATGCAGCACATCGAGGAAGCCGGCGTGCATTCGGGCGATTCCTCGTGCTCGCTGCCGCCCTATTCGTTGTCGGCGCCGCTGCAGGATCAGATGCGCGAGCAGGTCGCCGCGATGGCGCGTGCGCTCAAGGTCGTGGGCCTCATGAACACCCAGTTCGCGATCCAGGACGACACCATCTACGTGCTCGAAGTGAATCCGCGTGCGTCGCGCACCGTGCCGTTCGTTTCCAAGGCAACCGGCGTGGCGCTGGCCAAGATCGCGGCGCGCTGCATGGTCGGGCAGTCGCTCGCATCGCAAGGTGCGACACGGGAAGTGGTGCCGTCGTACTACTCAGTGAAGGAAGCGGTGTTTCCGTTCGCCAAATTCCAGAATGTGGATCCCATTCTTGGCCCGGAAATGCGTTCGACAGGCGAAGTGATGGGCGTGGGCGCAAGTTTCGGCGCCGCCTTTGCACGTGCACAGGAAGCAGCCAACATCGGCATCCCGCCGAAGGGCAAGGCCTTTGTCTCCGTGCGCGATCCGGACAAGGCACGCTTGGTACCGCTGGCCCAGGCGCTGGTCGCACACGGTTTTTCGCTCATCGCAACCGAGGGCACCGCGCAGGTGTTGAACGCTGCCGGCTTCCAGTGCGAGCGTGTCAACAAAGTGGCAGAGGGCCGCCCGCATGTGGTGGACCTCATCAAGAACGGCGAAATCGTGTATATCGTCAACACCACCGAGGGGCGGCAGGCCATCGCGGATTCGTTCTCGATCCGCCGCGGCGCGTTGCAGCAGAAGGTCACCTATTCGACCACCGTTTCCGGCGCGCTGGCCCTCGTCAATTCGCTCGCCCACCGTGGTGTGGGCGATGTTTCGTCATTGCAGGAACTGCACGGCGCACTGAAAGCTGCCGGCAGTGGAGAAGGGAAATGAGACCACCGATGACCACGCAGGGTGCGCAGCGCCTGCGTCTGGAGCTGGAAAACCTGAAGAGCGTGAAGCGCCCGGAAGTGATCGCCGCGATCGCTGAGGCGCGTGCGCACGGCGATTTGAAAGAAAACGCCGAATATCACGCCGCACGTGAGCAGCAAGGCTTCATCGAAGGGCGCATCCAGGAATTGGAGGCGGCCCTGTCCAATGCACAACTGATCGATGTGGCCACGCTCAATGCCGGTGATCGGGTGGTATTCGGCGCCACGGTGGTGTTGGCCGATGAAGAATCCGATGAGGAAGTCACCTACCAGATCGTGGGTGATCTGGAGGCGGACATCAAACAGGGACGCATCTCCATCTCCGCGCCCATTGCCCGCGCGATGATCGGCAAGAACGAAGGCGACAGCATCGAAATCGACGCCCCCGGCGGCAAGCGCGGCTACGAAATCATTTCGGTGCGCTACATCGCCTGACGCGCCCGATCGGCTGCATCCGATGGATACCCCCGCAACCCGCAACGCCACGCTCTGGCTGCCGCCCTGGGCGATGCTGCGCGGGCAGCTTGCCGCGCCGATGGCCCTGCATCGTTTGGCGTGCCGGGCAGATCGCCTGGCCGCGGCAGCGGGGGCGATGGCGCGGCTTGAACGGCAGTTCCAGATTCTGCCGCGCGGCCTGCCCGTTGCCGCGTTGACACGCCAGCTCGATGCCGGTGATGCCATGCATTTCACCTGGCTGCGCGCAGATCCCGGCTATGTGCGGCCGGACATGGCGACGGTGCGGCTGATGGCCAGCGGCGAGCTGGATGTCTCGCCGGAAGAATGCGAGGCATTGCTGAAACCGCTCAAGCCGCTGTTCGGCGACGAGGGCTTTCCGATTTCGGCGGCTGTGCCATCGCGCTGGTATCTGTGCCTGCCGGCGGATGCCCGACTGCCGGCGTTTGCCCCGCCACAGGATGTGCTCGGCGATGATCTGTTCGCGCATCTGCCCGAAGGTGATGCCGGGCGGCGTTGGCGTCGGCTGTTGAACGAGGCGCAGGTGATTCTGCATAACCATCCGGTCAATGTGCAGCGCAGCGCGCAGGGCAAGTTGCCGGTCAATACCGTGTGGTTCTGGGGCGAAGGTCGCTTGCCCGATCATGTGCACGGCAGCTTCACGCAGCTGCGTAGTGGTGATGTGCTGCTGCGCGCGCTCGCGGCGCGGGCCGGTGTGGAAACCAATACCGATGACCGCACTGACACCTTGCCGCCGGGCGCGCTGGTGGATTTGCGCGATGTGGCGCAGGCCAGCGTGCTGGATGCGCATTGGATCGCGCCGTTGATGCAAGCCGTTGGCTCTGGCCGTTTCGATGCATTGGTGCTGGATTTCGGTGACGGCCTGCTGCTGCGCTGGTGTTCGGCGCATCGCTGGCGGTTCTGGCGCAGGTCTTTGCCAGCGTGAGTGCGGGGTTGTTGATCCGCCGTCGTGAGGTGGCTGAATCGGGTGATTGGCCCGAAGGTGTGCATCCGGTGCTGCGTCGTGTGTATGCCGCGCGGGGCGTTACCGACATCGCGCAGGTTCGGCATCGTCTTGGCGGCTTGCTGCCGCCGGCATCGCTTGGCGGGCTGGATGCGGCGGTGGCGCTGTTGGCCGATGCCATCGCGCGCAACCTGCGCTTGTGCGTGATCGGCGATTTCGACTGCGATGGCGCCACCGGTACCGCTGTCGCAGTGCGCGGCCTGCGCCTGCTCGGCGCGCGCGATGTGCATTACCGCGTGCCGCATCGGCTGACGCACGGCTACGGCCTTTCGCCGGCATTGGTGGCCGATCTGGCCGATGTTTCGCCCGATGTGATCATCACGGTGGACAGCGGCATCGCCTGTGTCGCCGGCGTGGCGGCAGCCCAGGCCGCCGGCATTCGCGTGATCGTCACCGATCATCACTTGCCCGGCGCGCACTTGCCGCAGGCCGATGCCATCGTCAATCCGAACCTGCATGGCGATGGGTTTCCGAGCAAGGCGCTGGCTGGCGTTGGAGTGATGTTCTATCTGCTGCTCGCCTTGCGTGCACACCTGCGCGGGCAGGGCGCATTCGCCGCTGGTGGTGAGCCGGATCTTTCCGCGCTGCTCGATCTGGTTGCGCTTGGCACCGTTGCCGACATGGTGGCGCTGGACGAAAACAATCGCATCCTCGTCGCGGCCGGTATCAAGCGCCTGCGTGCTGGCATCGCGCAGCCGGGTCTGCGCGCACTGATGCAGGTGGCAGGCCGCAAGCATGAAACCATCGGGAGTGCCGATCTGGGATTTGCGCTCGGGCCGCGCATCAACGCTGCCGGGCGGCTGGAGGACATGGCGCTGGGCATCGAATGCCTGCTGGCCGATGACGACGCCACGGCACTGCGCCTGGCCGCGCAACTGGATGCCATCAACCGCGAGCGCCGCGACTTGCAGGATCAGATGCTGCAGCAGGCCGAAGCCATGGCCGCAAATTGCATCGCCGCAATCGAAACCGGCGGCAGCGGCGATGCCGCGCTCTGCGTGTTCGATGCCGACTGGCACCCCGGTGTCGTCGGCCTCGTCGCTTCGCGTTTGAAAGAGCGCGTGCATCGCCCGGCCATCGCCTTCGCGCCGGGTGGCGACGATGGCTTCCTGCGTGGCTC
>JAEXRB010000382.1 GCA_023438325.1 Pseudomonadota bacterium
AAGAAAACCTCGTTCCCCAAGCAGGACATCCGCATCCTTCTGCTCGAAGGCGTCAGCCAGAGCGCGGTGGAAACCTTCCGCTCCGCCGGTTACAGCCAGATCGATTTCCACGAAAAATCCCTGCCCGAAGATGAATTGAAAAGGCGTATTGCCGAGGCCCACTTCATCGGCATCCGTTCGCGTACTCAATTGACCGCGGACGTGCTGGCGCACGCCAAGCGCCTCACCGGCATAGGCTGTTTTTGCATCGGCACCAATCAAGTGGATCTGGACGCGGCCAAGGCACTCGGCATTCCGGTGTTCAACGCACCCTATTCCAACACCCGCAGCGTGGCCGAACTGGTGATCGCCGAGGCGATCCTGCTGATGCGGCGCATCCCGGAGAAAAACGCGCAGTGCCATCGCGGTGGCTGGAGCAAATCGGCAGCGGGCAGTTACGAGGTGCGCGGCAAGACGCTGGGCGTCATCGGTTACGGCCACATCGGCACCCAGGTGAGCGTGATGGCCGAGTCGCTCGGGATGCGGGTGATCTTCCACGACATCGAAACCAAGCTCACGCTCGGCAATGCGCGCGCGGCGGCAAACCTGGACGATCTTCTCGAACACGCCGACATCGTGACCTTGCACGTGCCTGAAACCCATGCCACCAGAACCATGATCGGCACGGCCCAGCTTGCCCGCATGAAACAAGGCGCGGTGCTCATCAACGCCTCTCGCGGCACCGTGGTGGATATCGATGCGCTCGCCGCGGCGCTGGATTCGGGCCATCTGGCCGGCGCCGCCATCGACGTGTTCCCGACCGAACCCAAGGGCAACGATGACGGCTTCGCCTCGCCGCTGTGTGGCCGCGACAACGTGATCCTCACCCCGCACGTGGGCGGCAGCACGCTCGAAGCCCAGGACAACATCGGCATCGAGGTCGCCGCCAAACTGGTGCGTTACAGCGACAACGGCTCGACGCTTTCGGCCGTGAATTTCCCCGAAGTCTCGCTGCCCGCACACCCGGAAAGCCGCCGCATCCTGCACATCCACCGCAATGTGCCTGGCGTGCTGTCGCAGATCAACGACATCTTTTCGCGCGAAAACGTCAACATCAACGGGCAGTATCTGCAAACCGATCCATCCATCGGCTACGTCGTCATCGACGTGGCCACCTCGGAAAAACAAAGCTCCGATCTTCGCGATGCGCTGGCGGCGATTCCCGCCACGCTGCGAACGCGGGTTCTTTACTGACCCCATAAGATCGAAGCCCGGCGCAGGCCGGGCTTCGAGTCAGATCACGCTACCAGGCGATAGCAGGGCTTGTAGTCGCCGGACATCTTCATGCGGTTCTGCGCCACGAAATCACGCAGCAGGGTATCGAGCGCACGCATGATTTCCGGTTCGCCATCGATCACGAACGGGCCGTGCTCCTCGATCGCACGCATGCCTTCCTCCTTCACGTTGCCGGCCACGATGCCGGAGAAGGCACGGCGCAGATCGGCTGCCAGTGCATGTGGCGGCTGATCGCGATGCAGCTTCAGCTTGAGCATGTTCTCGTGTGTGGGCACGAACGGATGCTTGAACTCGGGCTGGATGTTGAGCGACCAGTTGAAGAAGAACGCATCCTTGCTGTCGAGCCGATGCGCCTTCACCTTGTCGAAACCGCGCTGCATGTACAACGCCACTTCGCGCGGATCCTCGATGATGATGCGATAACGCTCGGCCACCGAATCGCCCAAGGTGAGGCGCAGGAACTGATCGATGCGCTCGAAATACGCCGCCGCACTGCGCGGGCCGGTGAACACCAGCGGGAACGGAACATCGGCATTGTCCGGATGCAGCAGGATGCCGAGCAGGTAGAGGATTTCCTCCGCCGTGCCGACGCCACCGGGGAATACGATGATGCCGTGACCGATGCGGACGAAGGCCTCAAGGCGCTTCTCGATGTCCGGCATGATGACCAGTTCGTTGACGATGGGATTCGGCGATTCGGCCGCGATGATGCCCGGCTCGGTGATGCCGATGTAGCGGTTGCCGCGGCGGCGCTGTTTGGCGTGGGCAATGGTGGCGCCCTTCATCGGCCCCTTCATCGCGCCCGGGCCGCAGCCGGTGCAGATGTCCAGCGCACGCAAGCCGAGCTGGTAGCCGACGGCCTTGGTGTAGAGGTATTCCTCGCGTGTGATGGAGTGCCCGCCCCAGCACACCACGATGTTGGGATCCACATGCGAGCGCAGGGCGCGGGCATTGCGCAGGATCTCGAACACGGCGCTGGTGATGTCGTCGGGGTTTTCCAGATCGAACTGACCGCTGCCCTGGATTTCCGCGGCCACGTAGGCGGTATCGCGCACCACGGCGAACAGCAGCTCGGCCACGCCGACGATGATGCGGCCATCCACGAAGGCTTCGGCCGGCGCATTGGAAAGCTCCAGCTTGATGCCGCGATCCTGCTGCACCACTTCGATGTCGAAATCCGGATAACGCACCAACGCCGCGCGCGGATCATCCGAGGCGCTGCCGGAGGTGAGCACGGCCAGGGCGCAGCGGCGCAGCAATTCGTGCATGCCGCCCTTGGTCGCAGCATGCAGGCGACTGACTTCGTGGCGGGAAAGGATGTCCAGGCCGCCGCGCGGGTAAACGCGGGAATTGACGGTGGGTGCGCTCATCGGATTTCGTTTGCTCGTTTCATCGATTGAACCGCGCAGGATGCCACAAATTAAAGGCTCCTGCATTGCCATCCAATGTGACACGCGCCATCGGCCAAATGAACGAAACAGCATGCTTTCCGCACCGATGAGGGAATCGGATATCCATCTGCGTACCGGGAAGCACTGTTCACCAATTCCCGGATTGCCCATGTTCGCACTGCGCTCGCTCTGTCTTGCCGCCGCCTGCTTCTGTCTGAGCATGCCCGCAGCAGCTGTCGTCCACTGTGTTAC
>JAEXRB010000383.1 GCA_023438325.1 Pseudomonadota bacterium
CCCAAGGTGCCCAGCAAAATCACCGCCACGGCCAGCATGACGCGCGATGCGCCGTTGCGCGTCGCGACGGCGGATGCACTTTGCCAGCGATGGGCCAGTCGCCAGCATCCCAGCCAGGTTGCCCCGCTCAGCAGGATCAGCAGCATGGATTGCAGTGCCCGGCCCTTGACGAGGGTGGAAAACACTTCCCTCGGGTACACCAGATATTCCACGAAGATGCGGTTCGGGCGCAGGCCGTATTCCTGCATGAAGCCGGGCGTGGCCAATTCCAGAACCACCAGCAAGGTGATGCATGCCGAGAGCCAGCCGGCAATCAGCCAGCGCATCGCGCGGGTGGATGCAGCACGCGCAGGCAGCGCCAGCACGAGCAGCGCTGCGGGCGTCAGCAGCAGGCACAGGCTGGCCACGTCCACCCGCGCACCCTGCAGGAACACCTGCCACCAGCCATCCACTTCGCTGATGCCTTCCTGTTGCCACAGCGCCAGTGCGACGCGGGAAACAGTGAGTGCTGCGAGGCCGATCAGGAAGAAACCACCGATCGGTTTCAGCCGCCGGGCAGCAGCGGCGAAGCCTTGTCCATCCATCCTTGTGCGATTCCTGTTGCCCGAGGGCGACCATGCTCGGCGTGGCGATGTCGGAAACGGATGGGAGAAATGTCGGAAACATGTCGGAGCCGTTGGCGGTCAGGCCGATATCATGCGAAGTGCCGATGGGCGGATTTGATGGAAAGGCTTTCGACCGATGCGCCTTCTGGTGATCGAGGACAACCGCAACCTGGTAGCCAACCTGTTCGAGTTCTTCGAGCCGCGCGGATATCAGCTGGATGCCGCACCCGACGGCATCGTCGGCCTGCACCTCGCCTCCACCCAGGACTACGACGCCATCGTGCTCGACTGGATGCTGCCGCGTCTGGATGGTTGCGCGCTGCTGCGCACCTTGCGTGAGCATGGCATCGGCACGCCGGTCATCATGTTGACCGCGCGCGACGAGCTGCCGGACAAGATCGCCGGTTTCCGCGCCGGTGCCGACGACTACCTGACCAAGCCGTTCGCATTGCAGGAACTGGAAGTGCGGCTCGAAGCATTGAAGGCACGCGCATCCGGCGCGCGTCAATCGCGCGTCTTGCAAGTGCACGACCTGCGTCTTGATCTGGAAACGCTGGAAGCCAGCCGTGCCGGCGTCGAACTGCACCTGTATCCGGCCTGCCGCAAGCTGCTCGTACTCCTGATGCGCGCCAGCCCCGCGGCCGTCACGCGACGGCAGTTGGAAGAGGCATTGTGGGACGATGATCCTCCCGAACACGACATGCTGCGCTCGCATGTCTACGAACTTCGCCGCAGCGTGGATGGCCCATTTACGGAGAAATTGATCCATACCCTGCCACGCGTCGGCTATCGGCTGGTCGCACCGCGTGATGCGATGGCCGTGCCATGAGTACCCGCAGCAGCCTGCGCGCCCGCATCCTCTGGTGGCTGGCCGGATTCGCGCTGCCCCTGGCCGCCGCCATCGCATTGCATGGCTTCTTCATCAATGAATACGCCGAGCGCCTGCTCTGGGATGCATTGATGCAGACCGAGTTCGAGCGGCATCTGGAGCGGGTCGAAAACGATCCCGATTATCGCTGGATCCAATCAGGCAGCCTGCACCTTTATGCCGATGGCTCGGCGGCGCCCGTGCCGGAAGTGTTCCGCGCACTGCCCGATGGCATCCATGACGAATGGTTGATGGAGGACGGCAGCCAAGTCCTGGTGCTGTTGCGCCACGTCGACGGCGTGCGCCACGCCATGACCTTGGACATCACCGAAATGGAGCAGGAGGAGTCGCGCCTTGCCCTGTTCATTCTGGGCTCGGCGGTGGCGCTGGTGGTGCTGATCGGCGTGCTGGCAGCCTTCGGCTTGCGGCGTGTCTTGCGTCCATTGGCCGAGATGGCCGACGCCATCGCCGCGCTGTCGCCGGATCGCACCGGCCAGCGCGTGATGCTCGACGCGCACGCCAGTTCCGAACTGGAAGTGATCGCCAACGCGCTCAACGACTACCTGCAGCGCAACGCACGCTTCGTCGAACGCGAACGCAACTTCATCCACACCGCCAGCCATGAACTGCGCACGCCGGTGGCCGTCATCGACGGTGCCGCCGAAATCGGCCTCCAGTCCGTTGAAAATCCTGTCGCGGCCCGCCGCCAATTGCTGCGCATCCAGCGCACCGCGCGCGACATGGAACAGTTGATCAGCCTGCTTCTGGTGCTGGCGAAAGATCCTTCCCGCCTGGCGCAGGCCAGCGAGCCGGTGGAGCTTGATCAACTGTTGCCACAGATCATCGACGACCACCTGCATCTCACCGAAGGCCGGGCGCTGGAATTGGAATGTTCGCCAAGTGCGCCGTGCCGCATCGTGGCACCGCCGAGCATCGTGCGCGCAGCCATCGGCAACCTCCTGCGCAACGCCATCGAAAACAGCGACAGCGGCATCATCCACATGGAGCTGCGCCCGGATGCCACCGTCACCATCCGCGATCCCGGGCACGGCATGAGCCCCGAGCAGATCAGCGCCATCTACGGCCGCATTGCCCGCGGAGACGCGATGCAGGGTGACGGCATTGGTCTGGACCTCATCGCACGCTTGTGCGAACAACTCGGCTGGCGACTGGATATCCAGTCCGATCGGTTGCAGGGCACTACTGCGATGCTTGGGTTTGCCAGACACTGAAGCGCTGGTGATCGATGCCTGATCCGTGACGAAAACGATCTTCAGTGGCGCATGGATTACGTGCACATCAACCCGATGAAACATGGGTATGCCGCACGCGCCGCCGATTGGCTGTACAGCTCAATCCATCGTTACATCCGGGCGGGGTGGCTGACGCAGGATTGGGCCCAACCTACGCGATGGACACATAATTCTGGTCGTGCATTGCGGGGCCGGCCCCGGACCACCTTCTGCCGAGCGACCCGGAGGCACCACTATCTGAGCGGCTCGACCCGCCCGGGGTAGCGTTTGTGGCATCCGGCTAGTACGGGAGGATTAGACGAGCACGAAATTACAAGATACAGTAATTGTAGTTAAATCAAATGTTTGCGTAATTATTCGAGAATCAAAAACATACGGCATCTACTCCGTGACGCAGTAAGTGAAATTTTCACTTGCGGAGGATGGGGTGCTGTGGTTTACTTCACCTATC
>JAEXRB010000387.1 GCA_023438325.1 Pseudomonadota bacterium
GCATAGCGCGTTGATTCCGGGCCTGATCAACGCGCATACCCACAACCCCATGACGCTGATGCGCGGGGTGGCCGATGACTTGCCGCTGATGCAGTGGCTCACCGGGCATGTCTGGCCGATCGAGGCCGCCGTGATCGGCCCGCAGTTCTGTACCGATGGCGTGGAACTGGCAGTGGCCGAGATGTTGCGCGGCGGCACCACCTGCTGCAACGAGAACTATTTTTTCCCGGATGCCATCGGTACGGTTTACGAACGTCTGGGTTTTCGTTGCCGCCTCGGCTTGCCGGTGATCGAGTTCCCTACCGCGTGGGCGGGCTCGCAGGATGAGTATTTCGACAAGGCGCTGGCGGTTCACGCGCGCTTCCGCGATCACCCTTTGGTATCCACCGCCTTCGCACCGCATGCGCCGTACACCGTGGGCGATGCCAGCTTCGAGCGTATTCGGGATCTTGCCGCGGAGCTGGGCATCCCGGTGCATTGCCACGTCCACGAAACCGCGCAGGAAGTGGCCGATTCGCTCAAGCAGCACGGTTTGCGGCCTTTGGCGCGGCTGGATCGGCTGGGTGTGGTGAACGAGCGACTGATCGCCGTTCACATGACCCAGCTCACCGACGATGAAATCGCGCTGTGTGCCGCGCGCGGCGTATCGGCGGTGCATTGTCCCGAATCCAATCTCAAGCTGGCTTCCGGTTTTTCACCGGTGGAAGCCATGCGTCGCGCCGGCATCAATGTGGCGCTGGGCACGGATGGCTGCGCCAGCAACAACGATCTGGACATGTTCGGCGAGTTGCGTACTGCGGCCCTTCTCGCCAAGGGCGTGGCGCAGGATGCCGCCGCGCTCGATGCCGCATCGGCATTGCGCATGGCCACGCTCGATGGCGCCCGTGCCCTGCATCTGGATGCGGATATCGGCTCGGTCGAGCCGGGCAAGCTGGCCGATCTGACGGCCGTGCGGCTCGATGATCTGGAAACCCAGCCGCTTTACCACCCGATTTCGCAGTTGGTTTACGCCAGCGGGCGGCATCAGGTGCATTGGGTCTGGATCGGCGGTGAAGCGCGCTTGCGCGAGCGTGAGCTGGTCGATATCGATACGGCCGCGCTGGCGGCCAAGGTACGTGGCTGGGGCGAGCGCATTGCCGCCCTGCCACGGGCCTGAATGATGGAGTTTATTCATGAGCACTGCGACGGTTGTGAATGCCGATCCTGCCGAGCTGGCCAAGTTCTCGCAGTTGGCCGCGCGCTGGTGGGATCCTGAGGGCGAATCGCGCCCGCTGCATGACCTCAACCCCGAACGTCTGGCCTATGTGCGCGAGCGCTGCACGCTGCAAGGCGCGCGCGTGCTCGATGTGGGCTGCGGCGGCGGATTGCTTTCCGAGGCTTTGGCAGGCGAGGGCGCGAACGTCACCGGCCTCGACATGGCGCAGCCGTTGATCGATGTGGCGCGCCTGCACCTGCACGAATCCGGGCGCAGCGTGGATTACCGCTGCATGCCGGTCGAGGCCTTGGCTGATGACGTGCCAGCGACGTTCGATGTGATCACCTGCATGGAAATGCTCGAACATGTGCCCGATCCCGGCTCGGTGATTGCGGCCTGCGCGCGCTTGCTGGTTCCCGGCGGGCGCCTGTTCCTGTCCACGCTCAACCGCACGCCGCAGGCCTTCGCGCTCGCCATCGCCGGAGCCGAATACGTGATGCGGCTGCTGCCGCGCGGCACGCATGAGTACCGCCGTTTCATCCGTCCTTCCGAACTGGCACACGCGCTGCGTGCTTCCGGACTGGAGCTTTCCGATGTTTCGGGCCTGCACTACAACCCGTTCTCGCGGCGCACCTGGCGTGGCGGCTCAACCGCAGTCAATTACCTGGCCTGCGCCAGCAAGCCGGTGTGAGTGCGCTTGTTCCACTGGCGCTGTTCGATCTGGATGGCACCCTGGTCGATTCCGCAGCCGATCTGGCTGCCGCCGTCAACGATGTACGTGCATTGCTGACACTGGCCACCGTGCCGGTGGCACAGGTTCGCGGTGCGATTTCGGTCGGGGCGCGGGCGATTCTGGCTTCTGGCATCCCGGAGATTTCCGATGCCGAGCGCGAAGCGCGGCTGGATGATTTCCTCGATGCCTATCGCGCCCGCATCGGCCGTCATGGTGGTCTGTTCGATGGCATCGCGCAGGTGCTTGAGCAGCTTGAGGCGGCAGGATCGCGTTGGGGTGTGGTCACCAACAAACGCGAGGATCTGGCGCGCATCGTCATGGATCGATTGGATCTTTCCGCACGCTGCGCCGTGCTGATCGGTGGCGATACCTTGCCGCGCTGCAAGCCGGATCCAATGCCGGTGCTCGCCGCTTGCGAGCGCGTTGGCATGCGGCCTTCGCAGGGTGTTTTCGCAGGCGATGATGCTCGCGATATTGCCGCCGGGCGCGGTGCCGGCATGCGCACCATCGCGGTGCGTTGGGGTTTCCATGCCGCCGACGATGAGCCGGCCATTTGGGGCGCCGATCTGGTGGTCGATACGCCCGTCGATTTGTTGCGCCAGGGCGCGCTGCGCGCATGATCGATTTCACCCTCATGGAAACCGATGCCTCGGCCATTGGCAGCCACATCGAAAAGTGGCTGGCGCGTGAGCCCGAGATGAGGCCGGTTCTGGCTTTTGCCGGCACCGGAAAACACCGCGCCATGCTGTGGGGGGCGCTGCTCAACGAGTGGCTGGAAGCCACGTTCGAGCTTTCCGATGCCGGTGTGGCACAGGTCAAACTGGCGTGGTGGGGCGATGCGCTGGCGAAGGCATCGCTGGAATCACCGCATCCATTGATACGCGCCTTCGCACAGGAAACCGGTACGGATGTGCCGGCATCGCTATGGCACGAGGTGGCGCATGCGGCGCAGGAGCTGGCGACGCAGGATGCTTCGCCCGCCGATGTTGCGGCGCTGCTTGCCAGCCGGTTGCCGCTGGCGCGCTCATTGGCGGCCGTGGAAACCGCACTCTGGCCGCAGGCCGGTGCCGCTGATGCCCATGCGCTGGCGCGCTCGCTCGTGCTGTTCCAGTGGCGAGGCCATCGTCATGGGCGCACGCCGCAGCCGGGTTGGCTGCCGTTGCAGTTGCTTGCCCGCCATGGCCAGCGGGCGCAGGCGGTTTACCAAGGCAGCCATGTGGCCGCCAGCCAGCCCTTGTTCTCCGATCTGGCTGCCGCTTTGCTGGCCGATGCCGGGCCGCTTGCAGGCCCGCGTCTGCGCCGCATCCGCAGCCGACTTGATGCATTGGCACTGGCGCGCATGCGCGAAGCGCGTGCCGATCCGTTTTCCGCATCCGGCTTCGGCCTGGTCTGGCAGGGTTGGCGCGCGGCGCGCGGTACACCGGCTTGATCCGTCCTTGTCCGATTCATCCTGTCGGGCCGCCCATGCAGGATGATCCACTCTCCGCTGCGGTATCCGATCTGCAGGAGCCTTCACGATGACAGTTGCACGTTCTTCCTCCATCGACACCCTCGCCGACGAAGTGGCACGCCAGCCGCAGGCGCGCTTCGCTCCACTGGATCGCGTGGGTATGCGCGATATCGAGATGCCGGCAAGAGTGATGCTGGGGGATGAGGCGTGCCTGATTCCCGCGCAGGTCTCCGCATTCGTCGATCTGCGCGAGCCCTCGGCGCGCGGCATCCACATGTCCCGGCTGTACCGATTGTGCGATGAGCATCTGGGCCGTGCCGTGCTGGATGTCGGCCTCTTGCGCGCCTTGCTTGACGCCATGCTCACCTCGCATGCCGATGTGTCGCAGCACGCCACTGTGGAAATCGGATTCACCCTGCCGCTGCGGCGCGAAGCATTGCGCAGCGGTTTGGCCGGCTGGCGCCAGTACCCGGTGCGGATCAAGGCGTCGCGCGATGCCTCACACTGGCGCTGCGTGCTGGAAGTCGACGTGCTGTATTCGAGCACCTGCCCAGGTTCTGCCGCAATGGCACGACAAGTGGTACGGCAGCGTTTCGTGGATACCTTCGGCGAAGGGCAGGTCGATGCCGCTGCCGTGGCACATTGGCTCCAGTCACCCGAGGGCGGCGCGGCCACGCCACATGCGCAGCGCTCGCGTGCTCGGGTATGCGTGGCGCTGGCAGACGGAGCCGATGACACCTTGCCGCTGGTGCGCTTGATCGACGCCATCGAAGAGGCGTTGAAGACGCCGGTTCAAGGAGCGGTGAAGCGCATCGATGAGCAGGAATTCGCCCGGCTCAATGGCGAAAACCCGATGTATTGCGAAGATGCCGCGCGACGCATGCTCGCGGTGCTGGATCGTGTGCCGTGGATCGTCGATTACGCGATCGAGGCAGCGCATCTGGAAAGCCTGCATCCGCACGATGCGGTGGCGCGCGTGGTCAAGGGTGTGGCCGGCGGTTTCACGCCGTGATGGCACATGCCGGGCGCATCGGCCCGGCACACGCTTGGCGAGCCCGCGTCACTTGGATGGCGGCGGCGTCTTTTCGGCTCTGGGTGTGGTGCGGATCACGACCGGAGGATGAGGGTAGCGCCAGCCCCAGCCAGCGTAACCGGGCCAGAAGGGATCGTTGTAGTAGATCCGCTCCTGTGTCTGCTGCGGCCACAGGTAAATCACCTCGGCGGCCACGTGCGGGTAGCGGTAGTCGTATTCGCCGATGCGGCGATTCTGGAAGTCCACGATGCGACCGGTGACGGTGACATCACGTTCGGTGGTGAAAATGGCCGGATCGTAGAAGCCAGCGCGGCAGGCGATGAAGCGGCCCTGGCTGTGATCGGCATCGCGCACCGGGCGGGCATTGCCGGAAAGATCGCGGCCGAGGATTTCAAAACAGGTTTGTTCCGGCGAAGGCTCCACCGTGACGATGCGGCCGCCCCAGCGCACCAGATCACCGATACGTTCGCTGTTGGCGACCTGCCCGGGCGCAATCGGGGCGAAGTCGCCACGCAAGGATTTGGGCGGTGTGGCGCAACCCGCCAGCGAGGCGGCTGCGGCCAGGAGGACGAAGGTGCGGGTCATGGCGCTCTCCTTGAAGCGTGGGTGCGAGGACGGAAACGACGCAGGTCGCCGATCAGGGTTTTGCGCTGATCCGGTTCGAATGCTTGGCCAGCGTAACGCTGTGCGATGTAACGGTGGGTAAGCATGCGCAATGCGTCGGCATCGTCCGGCAAGGCCTGGGCGGCGCGTCGGGCGAAGGCGCTGGCCGATTCGTCCGGGCGTTTCGTCAGTCCGGTACGCGCTAGGCGTGCGACAAGGCGTTGCCATTCGGCCAGCAGTGGGTCTTCGATGCGCTTGCGTTCGCCGCGCCAGAGCAGGGCAAAGCTCAATGCCAATGCCAGCCCGATGCCGATGGCCAGCGCCGCGCCGATCTGGCGCCAATCCTGTGGGTCCAGGCCCAGGCGCGAGAGCAGGGCGCGCTGACGCGCGGCATTGAAATCCACCACCACGAAGTTCCAGCCGCGCCGCAATGCATCGGCCACGTCCCAAATCGGCTTGCCCCAGCGCAGCAGCATGCCGGGGGGCGGAGTGATGCTGGTCATGCCTTCGCGGATGCGTTCGGGCGCAACCGCGCTGGTCGGGTCGATACGCACCCAGCCACGGCCTTCGAGCCAGACTTCGGTCCAGGCGTGGGCGTCGGAATTGCGGATCAGCCAGTATTCGCCGATACGGTTGAATTCACCGCCCTGGTAGCCGGTGACCACGCGCGTGGGCACGCCCGCGTTGCGCATCATCACGGCGAAGGCGGAGGCAAAGTGTTCGCAATAACCTTCGCGCGTGGAGAACAGGAAGTCATCCACGCTGTCGCGCGCCAGCGGGGGCGGTGTCAGGCTGTAGACGAACTGTGCATTGAACAGCGCCAGCGCACGCTGGATCAGCGCTTCGGGGCGGGCATCTTCTGCTTTCCATTGCGCCATCAGTTGCGCGGTGCGCGGGTTGTGGCCGTCGGGCAGGCGCAGGTGATGTTGGCGCGAGGTCGAGGGCAGTTCGGGCTGGAGCACATAATCCACCGCCGAACCCATGCGGAAGCGTCGTACCGATTGGCTCCGGCGTGGAGAATAGACGGTGCGGTCCGTTCCCATGCGGGCCCCATCGGGAGCCTCGACCGGCACGTCCAGACCAATCAGATAGTGATAGCCGGTGGGTTCCTGCATGATTTCGTGGAACAGCGGTTCGCCGCGTGTTTCGATCTGCGCGGGTGGGGAGAAAGCCGCGCCATCCCAGCGTGTCCAGCGGCGCCCATCGAACTGCGTCAAGACCGGGCCGCGCCAGTACATCGCGTTGCGCGGCGGCGGCGTGCTTTCGAAAGTGACCCGAAGGGCGGGGCTGTCATCCAGCAGCATTTCCACGATGTCGCCAGGGCTCATGTCGTTGGAGAGGCCCGAGCGTGCGCGATCTTCCGGCGTTGGCGCGCCCCAGAGGGGTTCGGGAAAACGC
>JAEXRB010000093.1 GCA_023438325.1 Pseudomonadota bacterium
GCGTTGCCTTGCGCGCGATGGCGCGGGCGCAGTCTTGCGGCGTGGTGCTGCGCCGCACGCGCGAGGGTGGCACCGTGCCGGCGAGGTCGAGCAGGGATTGGGCCAGGCCGTTGCGCGCGTTGCGCGGGCGGATGAAACGGCTGACGGCGGTCTTGTCGGTCATGGGCCTTGCTCCGGGGCTGGGATCACCAGTGTTCGGATGCAGGGAGAATCACGCCTGAATTCGGCAGCCCGATGCAGATTTTCCCTGTTTCGATCAGCCCAGCATGAAGTGCCATGCAAGGCCCCAGGCCGATTGGATCAGCAGCCCGGCAAAGGCGAGCATCGCGATCACGAACGCCGGGCCGCGCGAAGCCGGGTTGCGCAGATAGGTCACGATGTAACCGATGCGTGCCAGCAACCACACGCCGCCGAGCACGCAGGCAATGTCATCGCGACCGAACTGCACCGCCAGCAGGAAGGCCGGCAGGAACATCACGGTCTGCTCCAGCGTGTTCATCTGCACCCGATAAGCACGTTCGAACATCGGATGGCCCGTGATGGCCGGCGCTTGGATCTTGTACCTGCCTCGCATGATGCCGGTGACGATGGTCGTCACCAGTCCCACACAGACCGTACCCCACACCACCAGTCCAACCCAGGGATTCATCGCGTGTCCTCGCTCATCGTTTTCGGATGGGGCGAGTATTCCCCGGATGCAGGCGCCGCGCCATCACTGCCGTGGTGCGGAAGGCGACGTTCTGGCGCGGCCATCGCCCGGTTGATACCGCCTATCCAGCACTAAAGGGCGAAAGGCTTGTGCCGCCACCGTAACGGTTCGACAGTGCCGGCATGACGACGCGAAGATTTGCCTGCATCGGCGTGGCCATCATCGCCGCCATGGTTTCCGCTTCTGCCCAGCCCGCATCCACCGGCCGTTTGCCGCCCTGGGTGTGCGGCGCCGGCATGCCGCCACTTTTTTCCGATGGCTTCGAGTCTGGTGGCGATGCGCGATACAGCGAACCTTCCGGCGGCAGTGGTGGCACTTATCCGGGCGCGCAGACGCGCAGCGTGTTCGTCAGTGGGCAATGGCGCGACTATTACCTGTACGTGCCGACCGGTTATCCCTTTGTCGAGCCGGTGCCGTTGTTGATGGTGTTGCATGGCGCCGGTGGCGCAGGCACCGCGCCTGCGGCGGCGCAAGCGTTGCGCACGGACTGGGCTGCCACGGCGAATGGCGGCAAGTTCATGGTCATCGCACCCGTGGCTTCGGGAGCCTCCGGAGGCTGGGCGCCGGGCGTGGACTATCCGACGTTCAAGGCCGTGATCGAAGATGTGGCCGCGCATTACAACATCGACCGCAGCCGTATCCACGGCTGGGGCTTTTCCGCCGGCGCCCACGTCATGCACGATCTGGCGTTGAAGCAGCGCAGCACCGCGCCGGATATCCGCAGCTTCGCCGCTTACGGCATCAGTGCGGGCGTTTTGCCGGCGCTGGTCTGCAATGGCGGCGGCCAGCCTTCGTGTGCCAGCTTTCTGCCGCAAGTGTCGCGACCGATTCCGGTGCATTTGCGAGTGGGCAGCAGCGATCCGTATCTGTCGTACGTGCAGGCCGACCGCAATGCCTTTCTTGCCGCGGGCTGGAGCAGCGGCAGCACACTCGATTACGCCAGCTTCAACGGCGGTCACGAGATTCCGACTGCGCAGTTCCCTGCGATCTGGCAGTTCTTCTGTCCGTTCCAGCGCTTGCCAGATTGAGCGCAATCAACCGCGAACGAGCGCTGCCGCCACCCGGCTGGCCGTGGTGATCGCGGCCCAGTCCTTGGCGACGATGCGTTGGCGCGGCAGCATCCACGAACCGCCGACGCAAACCACGTTCGGCAAGGCCAGATAGCGCGGGGCACTTTCCGGCGTGATGCCGCCCGTCGGGCAAAAACGCAGCTGCGGCAGCGGCGATGCGAGCGCGGAAAGATAGGCGTGGCCACCGGCGGGTTCGGCCGGGAAAAACTTGGCGAAGGCGTAGCCGCGCTCGATCAGCGCGATGGCTTCGGAGGCGGTGGCGATGCCGGGTAGCAGCGGCAGATTCGATTGCGCGGCGGCATCGAGCAGGCGCGGCGTGTGGCCGGGCGAAACGGCGAAACGTGCGCCGGCACGTTCTGAAGCGGCAAGTTGCGCCGGATCGAGCACGGTGCCGACACCGACGATGGCGTCTTCCACTTCCGCTGCAATCGCGCGCACTGCGTCCAGTGCGATCGGCGTGCGCAAGGTGACTTCGATGACCGGCAGGCCGCCTTGCACCAGTGCGCGCGCCAAAGGCACGGCATCTTCGATGGCCTCCACGATGACCACCGGCACCACCGGTGCGACGGCAAGAATGGCAGCCAGCCCTGATGGCGCGGTGTGCGTCATGCCTGTGATCTCCCGAAGATGCTCGCGCCGGTATCGGCAGGCCCGACGACGGCGCGGAAGCTGGCGAAAAGTTCGCGTCCGATACCAACGTGCGAAGCATCCAGTGGCGTGGTGGCCGGCACGCGAGCAGCCCATTCGAGTGGATCCACACGAACCACCAGCAGGCCGGCGTCGGCATCCACGCGCACGATGTCGCCGTCGCGGATTTTCGCGATGGGCCCGCCTTCGGCTGCTTCCGGCGTGACGTGAATGGCCGCCGGTACCTTGCCCGAAGCGCCGGAAAGCCGCCCATCGGTGACGAGCGCGACCTTCTGGCCGCGATCCTGCAGCACGCCCAGCGGCGGCATCAGTTTGTGCAGTTCCGGCATGCCGTTGGCTTTCGGCCCCTGAAAGCGCACCACGGCGACGAAATCGCCATCGAGAAGCCCGGCGCGGAAGGTTTCCTGCAAGGCCTCCTGCGAGTGGAACACGCGTGCCGGCGCTTCGATGACGTGACGTTCGGGCGTGATGGCCGACATCTTGATGATGGCGCGCCCCAGCTCGCCCACCAGCAGCTTGAGGCCACCGGTGGCATCAAAAGGTTCGGCGGTGCCGCGCAGCACGGCGGTGTCGCCGCTGCGTGCAGCGCCATCACGCCAATCGAGCGTGGCGTTGTCGCCAAGGAAAGGTTCGCGCACATACGCATCCAGACCTTTGCCCCACACCGTCTCCACATCCCGATGCAGCAGGCCGGCAGCGAGCAGTTCGCCGATGACGAAAGCCATGCCGCCGGCGGCGTGGAAGTGATTCACATCGGCGCTGCCATTTGGATAGATTCGCGTCATCAGCGGCACGATCTCGGCCAGATCGGAAAAGTCATCCCACGTCAGCTGGATGCCCGCCGCTGCCGCCATCGCGACCAGGTGCAGGGTGTGGTTGGTCGAGCCACCAGTGGCGTTGAGGCCGACGATGCCGTTGACGAAGGCGCGTTCGTCGAGCACCTGACCGATGGGTGTGTAGTGGTCGCCGAGCGCGGTGATGGCCAGCGCGCGGGCAGTGGCGGCGCGGGTCAGCGCATCGCGCAGTGGCGTGCCGGGATTGACGAAAGAAGCGCCGGGCAAGTGCAGGCCCATGATCTCCATCAGCATCTGGTTGGTGTTGGCGGTGCCGTAGAAGGTGCAGGTGCCGGCACCGTGATAGGACTGCGATTCGGCTTCCAGCAGCGCTTCGCGCCCGACTTTTCCTTCCGCGAACAACTGGCGCACTTTGGCCTTTTCGTTGTTCGGCAGGCCCGAGGTCATCGGGCCGGCGGGAATGAACAGCGCTGGCAGGTGACCGAACGAGAGCGCGCCGATCACCAGCCCCGGCACGATCTTGTCGCAGATGCCGAGGAACACGGCGGCATCGAAAGTCTGGTGCGAAAGTGCGATGGCGGTGGAAAGCGCAATGGTGTCGCGCGAGAACAGCGACAGCTCCATGCCGGCCTCGCCTTGGGTGATGCCGTCGCACATTGCCGGCACGCCGCCGGCCACCATCGCCACGCCGCCGGCCTCGCGCGCGGCGGCGCGGATCAGCTCGGGAAAATGTTCGTAAGGTTGATGGGCGGAGAGCATGTCGTTGTAGGCGGTGACGATGCCCAGGCTCGGGCCGTCGCCCTGGCGCAGCATGGCTTTGTCACCCGGTGCGCAGGCGGCGAAACCGTGTGCCTGATTGGCGCAACCCAGACGACGGCGATGCGGCGCGCGATCTGCTGCGGCGGCGATGCGCGCCAGATAGCGTGCGCGGCCGTCCTGGCTTCGCTGCACGATGCGTGTGGTGATCTCGGCGACTCTGGCATGCAGCATTGGCTCGGTCTTCATGGTGCTTTTCCTGCGGGAGCGGTTCCCGCCATCACGGGCACCAGAATACGGTGGCCGGATGAATGCTGTGTGCGAGCACGGCGGCAATGGGCGCGGTGGCTGTCGGTGCGGCGAGTGCGTTTTCGAGCACCCGTCGCTTGGCATCGCCTTCGATGTGCAACACGAGCGTATCGGTTTGCACGATCGCGGGCAGGGTCAGGGTGATGCGTGGTTCGATCGCGGCCGCGGCGCGCATGGTTTCGATGTGTCGACCGCTGGCCGGATCCAGCGCCTGAGCCAGACGGTCGCCATCGGGAAACAGCGAGGCGGTGTGGCCATCCTCGCCCATGCCCAGCACCACGGCGGCGAATGGCAATGGCATCGCGGCGATACGTGATTCGATGGCGATGCGTGCCGCCTCAGGCGTTGGTTCCGCATCCTGATGCAGCGGCACGAAACGTGCGGCCGCAGCGGGGCCGCGCAGCAGGTGTTCGCGCACCAGTCGCGCGTTCGAGCGTTCCGATGTTTCGTCCACCCAGCGTTCGTCCACCAAGGTCACATCGACGGCATGCCAGTCAATCCCGCGTTGCGACAGCGCGGCGAAAAACCGTTGCGGGGTGCGGCCACCGGAGACAGCGAGCGCTGCGCGCGTGCCATCGGCAATACGGCGTGCGAGGGCGGCGGCGACATGATCTGCCAGTGCCTCGGACAAGGCGTCGGCATCGGCAAGTTCGACAAGACGCGGCGCGCGCGCCGTGTTGCCGACGAGGTGTGGTGGTGCAGGCGTGCGGTGGATCATGGCGTGTCCTCATGCCAGGTCCTGCCATCGCGCTCGATCAATGCGATCGCTGCCGAAGGGCCCCAGGTGCCGGCGGTGTAGGGCTTGGGCGCGTCCTCGCTGTTGCGCCACGCATCCAGGATCGGATCGATCCATTGCCACGCCGCTTCGACTTCGTCGCGACGCATGAACAGGGTTTGATGGCCGCGCACCACGTCGAGCAACAGGCGCTCGTAAGCATCTGGATGACGCACGTTGAAGGCTTCGGCAAAGCTCATGTCCAGCGGCACGTCGCGCAGGCGCATGCCACCGGGGCCGGGGTCCTTGATCATCAGCCAGAGTTTCACGCCTTCGTCCGGTTGCAGGCGCATCACCAGGCGGTTCTGCGCCAGCGGCCCGGCGCCAGGGTCGAATACCGAATGGGGAATGGGGCGGAACGTCACCACGATTTCCGAGCTGCGTGCCGCCAGGCGTTTGCCGGTACGCAAGTAGAACGGCACCCCGGCCCAGCGCCAGTTGCGGATTTCCGCCTTCAACGCCACGAAGGTTTCGGTGTGGCTGGCGCGGCCCAGCTCGTCCACGTAGCCCGCCACCATGGTGCCGGCGTGGGCACCGGCGCGGTACTGGCCGCGCACGGTGGAAAGATGCGCATCCTCGCGCGTGATCGGCTTGAGGGCGTTGAGCACCTTGAGTTTTTCGTCGCGCACCGCATCGGCATCGAGCGCGTTGGGCGGCTCCATCGCGACCAGACACAGCAGTTGCAGCAGATGGTTCTGCACCATGTCGCGCAGTGCGCCCGAGCCATCGTAGTAATCGGCGCGGCCTTCCACGCCGAGCCCTTCGGCCACGGAAATCTGCACATGGTCGATATGCGCGGCGTTCCACAATGGCTCGAACAGCGCGTTGGCAAAGCGCAGCGCCATCAGGTTCTGCACCGTTTCCTTGCCGAGGTAATGGTCGATCCGGTAGATGCGGTCTTCGGGGAACACCGCGCCGATGGCATCGTTGAGACGTTGTGCCGAGGCCAGGTCGCGCCCCAGCGGTTTTTCGATCACCACGCGGCCATGAGCCAGGCCGAAGCGCCCGAGGCGCTCGCAGATCGGGCCGAAATGCACTGGCGCGGTGGCGAGGTAGAACACTTGTTCGGGGATCGACTGGGCCTTGAGCAAGGCCGCCAGGTCGCTCCAGCCTTCATCCGATTCGGCATCGGCGGCGATGTAGCGCAGGCGGGCCAGAAAGCGTTCGAGCACATCCTCTTTTGCGCTTGGCACGTGTTCGCGGATCGCATCACGCGCCAGTTCGCGGAATTGCGCGTCGCTCATGCCGCGGCGCGAGCTGCCGACGATGAGGGTGGGGTCAGTCAATTGCCCATCGGTATCGCGGTGGAAAAGTGCCGGCAGCAATTTGCGCCGGGCCAGATCTCCGGTGGCGCCGAACACGGTGAGGATGAAGGGATCGACGGGAATCAGGCGACTGGTCATGCCGTGGGCGGACTCGTGCAAGGTGGGAAGGGTGAGCGGGAAAACCATGACCACGGTGGATGCGCATGGCTTGCCCGCAAGCTTGCCCGGTAACGAGCCGCATGACGACAACCGCATCGCCATGATTCCCGATCCGCCCGGACATGGCGCAGACAGTCGCCGGGGCGTGAAAGCCATGGCGGTTCGATCAAGGGGCGCCGCAGCGCAGCCGGGCCGTGCGTGGCGGGCATGTCGCCGGGCACCGGGTTTCGGGCAGTGTCGCATGCTGGCAGCGCCATCGCGCAGGTGCGCCATGCTGCGCGATGTTGCGCCGCGCCTTGTCACCTCATGAGGGGGTGGGATACTCGCCGGAGGACTCGCGTGGGGCCGGGGTGGCGGCAACGCGGGCATTCTTCCTTTCACGATGCGGGGATTATCGAATGCTTGAGCAATACGGCTTGTGGCTGGCATTGGGCTGCGCGGTGCTGGCGATTCTCTACGGGGTGGTTTCCACGCGCTGGATTCTTGCCCAGCCAACAGGCAACGAACGCATGCGGCAAATTGCCGCCGCCGTGCAGGAAGGGGCGGGTGCCTACCTGCGGCGGCAATACACCACCATCGCCATCGTCGGCGTGGTGCTGTTTCTGGTGATCGGCTTCGTGCCGGCGCTGGGCTGGCCCACGGCCATCGGTTTTCTGATCGGCGCGGTGTTGTCGGGCGTGGCCGGGTTCATCGGCATGTTCGTTTCGGTACGCGCCAACGTGCGTACCGCGCAAGCGGCAACGCAAGGGCTCAATCCCGCGCTCAACGTCAGTTTCAAGGGCGGTGCGATCACCGGCATGCTGGTGGTGGGCCTGGGCCTGCTCGGCGTGGCCGGCTATTTCTGGTTCGTGATCCGCGGGCAGGCGGCCTCGGTCGATACGCTGAAGGCGGCGCTGACGCCGATGATCGGTCTGGCCTTCGGTTCCTCGCTGATTTCCATTTTCGCGCGCCTCGGCGGCGGCATCTTCACCAAGGGCGCGGACGTGGGCGCCGATCTGGTCGGCAAGGTCGAGGCCGGCATCCCTGAAGACGATCCGCGCAACCCGGCGGTGATCGCCGACAACGTGGGCGACAACGTGGGCGACTGCGCCGGCATGGCGGCCGATCTGTTCGAGACCTATGCGGTGACCGTGATCGCGGCGATGCTGATCGCCGGCATCAGCTACGCCGTCTACGGTTGGGGTGGCGTGCTGTATCCGCTGGTACTGGGTGCGGTGTCGATCGTGGCTTCGATCATCGGCACGTTCTTCGTGAAGGCGCGCGACGGCGGCAAGATCATGAACGCGCTGTATCGCGGCCTGGGCGTATCCGGTGTGCTGGCGGCGATCGCGTTCTGGTTCGTCACCGACAACCTGTTCGAGCGCAGCATCGGCCTGCCGCTGTTCTATTGCGCCCTGATCGGGCTGGTGCTGACGGCGTTGATGGTGGTCATCACCGAGTACTACACCGCGACCGAGTACGCGCCGGTACGCGACGTGGCCAAGGCATCGGAAACCGGTCACGGCACCAATGTCATCGCCGGGCTGGCGGTGTCGATGAAATCCACCGCCGCCCCGGTGCTGGTGGTGGCCGCCGCGATCTGGGGCTGCTACGAACTGGCCGGCTTGTACGGCATCGCCACCGCCGCGGTTTCGATGCTCTCCATGGCCGGCATGATCGTGGCGCTGGATGCTTACGGCCCGATCACCGACAACGCCGGCGGCATCGCCGAAATGAGCGGCATGGATCCTGAAATCCGCAAGACCACCGATGCGCTGGATGCGGTGGGCAACACCACCAAGGCGGTGACCAAGGGTTACGCCATCGGTTCGGCGGGCTTGGCGGCGCTGGTGCTGTTTGCCGATTACTCGCACAAGCTGGGCGAAAAATTCGCCGGCACCGAGCGCGTGGTCAACTTTTCGATCGACAACCCGAACGTGGTGATCGGCCTTCTGATCGGCGGCATGATTCCGTACCTGTTCGGTGCCCTGGCGATGCAGGCGGTCGGCCGTGCCGCCGGCGCCGTGGTGGAGGAAGTGCGCCGCCAGTTCCGCCAGATCAAGGGCATCATGGAAGGCACCGGCAAGCCGG
>JAEXRB010000099.1 GCA_023438325.1 Pseudomonadota bacterium
CAAGAGGTCTGGCGCGAGCTGGAGCGGCGCAAGGCGCAGGTGCGGGCGAAAGTGAAACACCCGTTCCGGGTCATCAGCGGCAGTTCGGCTACGTGAAAGTGCGCTTCAACGGACTGGCCAAGAACCACGGCCAGGTGCCGACCCTGTTCGCGCTGTCGTACCTGTGGATGGCGCGGCGGAAACTGATGCATCTGCAGGGAAGTTGCGCCTGATGGGCGCCAATGGGGCGAAGGAATCGCCCGAAAACACGAAAAAAGGTCGATATTCGGTCAAGGATTGAGCAATATCGCGAAAGACTGCTTCAGCCGCGCCCCGGAGGGGATGTGGACGCGAAGCGGGAGGGCTTGATCAGACCTTCCCTAGTCACTGAGGGATGATAGGCATGACGGCGTGGAACACAGCTGATATTGCGCCTGCCAGAGGAGGCAGTCTGACCAGAGTTTTTCTTGCGGCAACTTCGTATCCTGCCAACAACAAGGATTGGAAAGGGCTGTTCATTCAGCGCATGGTGGAAGGCTTGGCTCGGCGAACAGCTCTCCAGGTGGAGACTTGGTGTCCGCCCGGCCCCTTGCCCGTCGGCGTGGGCAGTGCGCTACAGGACGATGACGGAGCTTGGCTGGCGGCACTTGCGGCACGTGGTGGCATCGCCCACTTGCTGCGTCGGCAGCCGGTGCGCGGCATGCTGGCCGGGCTGTCGCTTGTGCGGCGGCTGCGCCGGGCGCTGCGTGTCAGCGATGCCAATGTTTTTCACATCAACTGGCTGCAGAACGCGCTGGCCTTGCCTGATGACGGCCGCCCGGTGCTGGTGACCGCGCTGGGTACAGACATGCGGTTGCTGCGCGTGCCGGGCGTTGTCGCCCTGCTGCGCCGGCGCTTTGCCCGGCGGCCGGTGGTGCTGAGCCCTAATGCGGACTGGATGGTGCCGGTGCTGGAGGCGGCTTTTGGCGATGTGGCGCGCGTGCACTGCATTGCCTTCGGCATCGACCGTGCTTGGTATGAGGCGGCACGGACGCCGCTCGCGCCAGCGCGTTGGCTGTGCGTGTCGCGGATCACCGCGGTCAAGCTGGGACGGCTGTTTGAATGGGCGGCGCCGCTGTTTGCCGACGGCAACCGAGAGCTGCACCTGATCGGGCCACGGCAGGAAAGTAACCTGGTCATTCCGAATTGGGTGCACTTCCATGGCCCGGCGACGCCGGAGCAATTGTGCGCGGAGTGGTTCCCACAGGCTACCGGACTGCTGTCGCTGAGCACGCATCCGGAAGGTCGCCCGCAGGTGATGCTCGAAGCGATGGCTGCGGGTTTGCCGATTCTGGCCTCACGCCTGCCGGCGCACGAGGACCTGATTGCGCACGGTGGCACCGGCTGGATCTGCGCTGATGCGCCCGGGCTGGCCGACGGGATCCGCTGGATCGAAGACATGCAGCACAACCACGACATCGGGATGCATGCGCGTCAGGTCGCGCGGGCGCGCTTCGGTGACTGGGATGACTGCGCCGGGCGCTACGCCGCGCAGTACGCACGGCTGCTGCAGGACCGTTGCCAATGAGCCGGTCGGTGCTGGTGCTGGGCGCGGCTGGCTTCATCGGCCGCCAGCTGGTCGAGCGCATTGCCGGCGAGGGGGTTTCGGTGCTGGCAGCGACCCGCCAGCCCTGCGTCTTCGACAGCGACCAGGTCGAGAATGTCGTTGCCCCATTCGTCGAGGCGGCTACGTTCTCGGCATTGCTTGAGCGCTGCGGGGCGGTCGTCCACGCTGCCTCGTCGACGACGCCGGGCAGCAGTACGGCCACGCCGCAGCTGGACGGCAACCTGCGGACCATGCTGGCCCTGCTCGAGGCCCTGCAGGCTGCGCCCGGGCGGCGCCTGCTCTACCTTTCCTCTGCGGGCACCTTGTATGGCGACCGCGATACGCCCGCACAGGAAGCCGATCCGTTGCGGCCGCGCTCTTACCATGGCGCCGGCAAGGCAGCGGCAGAACAGTTCCTGCACGCCTGGGCTGCCCAGTACGACGGTACTGCGGTCGTGCTGCGGCCCTCCAACGTGTACGGCCCAGGGCAGACTGCGCGGCAGGGTTTTGCGATCGTGCCTACCGCGATGGATTGCGCAGCCAGCGGGCGGCCGCTGGAGATCTGGGGAGATGGCACCCAGCTGCGCGACTACCTCCATGTTGCCGATCTGGTTGCGATGTGTCTGCATGCACTGCAGGCGCCATTGCCGACCGGTTGCCATGTCTTCAACGCGGCCAGCGGCCAGGCAGTCACCCTCAATACACTGCTGGAAAGGATTGAACGGGCCAGTGGTCAGTCCATCGCGCGACACTATGTCCGGCCGCGCATCGCCGATGTCGGCAAGGTGTTGATCAACCCGCAGGCGGCCCGGCAGGCCTTCGGCTGGGAAGCACTGACCGACCTTGACACCGGCTTGGCCCAGACATGGCAGTGGCACCAGGCGCAGGCATGAGCACCCGGATATCCGTCTGCATCGCCAACTACAATGGTGCCGGCCTGCTGCGCGACTGCCTGGACTCGGTGTATTCCCAGCAGGTGGCGGCCGAGGTAGAGATCATCGTGCATGACGATGCCTCCACCGATACCTCGCTGCAGTTGTTGCGCAGCGAATATCCGTCGGTACGGCTGATCGCTTCGGAGAGCAACGTCGGCTTCTGCATTTCCAACAACCGCATGGCCGAAGCGGCCACGGGTGACTACCTGCTGCTGCTCAACAATGATGCCGCGCTGCAACCGGGGGCGCTGGCGGCACTGCTGGCCGAGCAGCAGCGGATCAACGGGCCCTGCATCCTCACCTTGCCCCAATACGACTGGGAAAGTGGTGCGCTCGTGGACCGTGGTTGCCTGCTCGATCCGTTCTACAACCCGGTGCCCAACATGTCACCGCATCGCCACGACGTGGCCTATGTGATCGGGGCCTGCCTGTGGTGTCCGAACGAGACATGGCTTGAACTTGGAGGTTTTCCTGGCTGGATGGAGTCCATAGGAGAAGATCTCTTTCTTTGCTGTGTAGCCCGCTTGCGTGGCATCCCCGTCAGGGTTGCAACCGCCAGTTTTTACCGCCACCGCCAGGGAGCCAGTTTTGGCGGAAATCGTGCCGAGCGTGGTTTGCTCACGACATACAAGCGTCGGTGGCTTAGCGAACGCAACAAGACCTCCGCCCTGATCATTTGTACACCCACATCCATGGGCTTAGTACTACTGTTGCTCACCCACCTCTTTACGATACTCATCGAGGGGTTGCTTCTCTCGCTACTCAAGCAGGACGCATCCATCTGGGCAAAAGTATACAAACCTCTATTCACTCACGTCATTACAGAGAAAAACCACTTAATGAAGGTTAGGCGAGAAGTTCAAGCCATGGGGGGCGTAAGTCTACGCATTTATGCCAAGACCTTTGTTTTTATGCCTCAAAAGATAAAGCTTCTGCTAAAACATGGCATGCCAGAAATACGCTAACGTAGCAGTACATCTTCGTGAAAACGGGCAAGGAAACTGAGGCATGGACATGGAGCGCAGACTACCTTGTGATGCGTCGCCAGTAGCGCGCGAGCTTCATAAGTGCTTCGAAAAAGCCCTTCTCAGCAATTCCAGCCAGCTTCACCACTGGAGCAAATACGCCGAAAGTGGCCTCCAATGATTTGACTTTCAGTTCGAGTCTTTTTGCGTAAATACGATAAAACTCCAATTCACCCTGCATCCGTGAAACTATGTTGGCCTGCTCGTCGCTGTGTTGGCGATACTCAAGCCAAGTGCCTGCAGCCTTCTGTGCATGAAATCCGGATGAAATCATTCGCCTGAACAGTCCGGCATCTTCAGGCTTTCCGGGCTTTCTATCCTTATACCCTCCGACAGCATCGAATGCTCTCCTGCTGTATAGCGCGGAGCCATGAATGAAGTTTCCTTGCAGCATTCTTTCCTTCCTGAATTCCGGGAAGTTTATTTCGTAGTAAGTGTCGTCAATGATTCTTCCGCGTCGGTCCGCTGGATGCTTGAAGTACTCGGCGCTGGCGTTCTTTCCAAACAGTCTGAAGTCGGTATAGGCAATGTCACTGCCGGACGACAAGGCGGTTGTCAAGCAGACTTCGATGTAGTTCGAGGAAAGGCGGTTATCGGCACCCAAGAAGCAGATGAACTCACTATCTACTTCTGATACTGCACGATTGAAAGTGCCTACGATTCCCTGCCGGATATCGTTGCGTACATATCGGATGATGTCTGGATATAGAGATTCGTATCGTTGCCCAATCTCCTGGGTGCTGTCCTCCGAAGCGTCGTCCATGATAAGGATGGATCGAACTGCGAAAGTCTGATGCAAGACAGACTCTATCGCATCAACCAGATACTCCCCGTAGTTGTGCGAAACAACGATCACGCTCAATGAGCGATCAAGAGGGAAGCTGCTGTTAGTGACCGTGACTCTTGTCAGCTGATGCATGTCTCGATCGTCACCTTTAT
>JAEXRB010000107.1 GCA_023438325.1 Pseudomonadota bacterium
CCATAGATCGCGAACAAGCCCACGAGGTTTCAGGCCGGCAGTGCGCGCGGCGCGACGATGCCGGCGATCAGGCGCTCCATCTCGCACCACGGGTCCCCATCACCGCGTCCTTTGGAGAGCCGATCCAACCGTGCGCAAGCTGCCATCAATCGTTCGAAATCCGGCAGCCCGCCGCGTGCCAGTGCGCGCTTGAAGGCCTGTTCCTTGCTTTGCCACAGGCCGGCACTCTTTATCGCCTGAGCGAGGTTGCCGCCGCGCGCCTGGACATCGGCAAGCTTCACCAGAATGGCCACTTGCGAAGCCACCCACGATAGCAATGCCGGCACCTGCGCGCCCTCACCCCGCAAACCGGCGAGGATGCGCAGCGCATGCGCGGCATCGCCGGCGAGTGCGGCATCGACCAGGCCGAATACGTCGTAGCGCGCACTGTCGGCCACCAGTGACTGCATCGTCGCCGCATCCAGCATGGCGCCCGGATGCAGCAAGGCGAGTTTGTCGATCTCCTGGGCCGCCGCCAGCAAATTGCCTTCCACCCGTTCGGCCAGAATCTCGATGCCGGCGCCATCGGCGCGCAAGCCACGCGACGCCAGACGCTGGCCGATCCAGCGCGGCAATTCATTGGGTTTCAGCGGCCACATCGGCACCACCCAGCCATCGCGCTCGATGGCTTTGACCCACGCGGTTTCGTGAGCGCGGCTCCACTGCGCGGCCTGAATCAGCAGCACGATGTCCGGGGCGGGATCTTGTGCGAACTGCGTGAGCACTTCGCCACCTTCCTTGCCGGGCTTGCCGGTGGGCAGGCGCACTTCGATCAGGCGTCGCGCGCTGAACAACGAGAGGCTGGAAAAATCCCTCCTCACATCGTCCCAATCAAATCCGGTATCCACCTCGAACACGCTGCGTTCGGCGAAGCCTTGCGCACGGGCGCGACTGCGTACGGCGTCGGCGGCCTCCAGCAAGAGCAAGGGCTCGGCACTGGCCAACAGCACCACCGATGGCAGCGCATCGCGCGCCAGGCGCTGCTCCAGCTGTGCTGCGGTCAACGACACCCAGCCATCCTCCGGCGCACGACCATGCCCTCAGCGCCCGGCCAGAACCGCATCGATCCGTCGCAGGATGGCCTGGGCCATGTCGCGCTCCAGTTCGGCGCGCACCACTTCTTCTTCGCCCGGCGTACCTTGCGCGCGAAGGGTTTCGAATTGATAAGTGCGTTCGAGCTGGATGTCCTGTCGCGGCACCACCGGCGCGCCGTCGGCATCGGTGAGCTGCATCGTCACTTCGTAACGCATGCTGTATTCCTGCACGCGGCCGGTGCGCCCGACCGAAAGCGGCCAGCGCGTCATGCGGTTTTGGGAAATGCGCAGCACCGCGCCGCGCTCCTCGCCCCGGGGTGCGCGCGCGCCGGAACGGGCAAGGGCCTGTTCCAGATTGCGTTGCAGGGGCGAATAGACATCGGCCACCTGGACGCTGATCCTGGCAAGTTCCGGCGGCAACACCATCTCGCCACGCAGCTTGAAGCCGCATGCGGCAAGCAAGGTGAACGCGCCCGCCATCACGGCGACGCGCAGCATGCGACCTGGCCCATTCATGCAGCTTCTCCCGAAAAAACCTGCGCCGGCGAGGCGTATCCGGGCAGCGCTTCGATCCGCGCCTGCCAGCCGGAAACCGCTTCAGGCAGCACGGTGAACAACCCGGACGCTTGTGCGTAGGGCAGCCAGGCGTAGCAGGCCACATCGGCAATGGTGACGGTGTCGCCGACGAGGAATCGCCGGGTTGCCAACACCTGTGCCAGTCGCTCGATGTCCTTGCCGGCACGGGCGTCGTACCAGGCCAGCACATCGGCCGGATACGTCCCGAAATGTCGCCCGGCGTAGCCGTGCGCGAGGTTCAGGCCGATGCGTTCAGCCTCCCAGAACAGCCATTCGCGCACGATGAGGCGCTGGCTTTCATCGCCTTCATGCAGCGCACTCTGGCGCCGCGCGAGGTATTCGCAGATCACGTTGGATTGGCACAGCGCCTGCCCGTCGATCAACAGCGTGGGCACCTCGTCAAAACGCGCCACGGCACGGAATGCCTCGGGCCGCTCGTCACGCGGCTGCGACAGATCGACGATGCGCAAGTCGCAAGGCAGGCCGAGCAGGCGCAACGTCAACGCCACTTTGTAGGCAAAACCGGACAAGGCGGCGGCATACAGGACGGGTGTTTCGGTTTTCAGGGCGGGCGTCATGGGCGGTTCCGAAGGCGGCGCATCACGCCGCGACGATGTTGACGATCTTGCCAGGCACCACGATCACCTTCTTGACCGTCTTGTCCTTGAGGAACGCGGCCACGCCCGGCTCGGCCAGTGCGGCGGCTTCGGCAGCCTCGCGCGACACGTTCACCGGCAATTGGACGGTGCCGCGCAATTTGCCGTTGACCTGCACCGCCAGCGTCACCGCGTCGCGCTCGAGCGCCGCCGGATCCGCCTGCGGGAAGGCCACATCATCGACCAGCGTGGCCGACTCACCCAGCGCCTGCCAAAGCACGAAGGCGGTGTGCGGCGTGATCGGATTGAGCAGCAACGTCACCGTGCGCAGTGCCTCATGCCGCAAGGCGCGGCCATTGGGCGAAGCATCATCGAACTTGCCCAAGGCATTGAGAAACTCCATCACCGCCGCGATGGCGGTGTTGAAACTCAGGCGGCGGCCATAGTCGCTGGAGACTTTCTGGATGGTCTCGTGCAACTGGCGACGCAGGGTCTTCTGCTCGGGCGTGAGCGCGGCCAGATCCAGCGCCTGCACCGGGCCTGCGGCCACATGCCTGGCCGCCTGTGCCCACAGGCGACGCAGGAAGCGGCTCATGCCTTCCACACCGGCTTCGTTCCACTCCAGCGACAGTTCCGGCGGCGCGGCGAACATCGAGAACAGGCGCACCGTATCGGCGCCGTACTTGCCGATCATCGACTGCGGGTCAACGCCGTTGTTCTTCGACTTGGACATCTTTTCGACAGGCCCAACATGCACTTGTCGGTTATCGGATTTTAATACCGGGAAATAGGAATCATCGATCGGAGCAGCCGAAACCCACTCCACCTCCTCAGGGTTAAACCATTCCCTCGAACCATCCTCCCTCTCCCGATAAAAAGTTATGGCAGTCACCATGCCCTGACACAGCAGGTTGGTGGCCGGCTCATCGGTTTCGACAAAGCCGGTATCGCGCAGCAGCTTGTGGAAGAAACGGAAATACAGCAGGTGCAAAATGGCGTGCTCGATGCCGCCGATGTACTGATCCACCGGCAACCAGTAGTTGGCGCGCTCATCCACCATGTCCGGCGCGCCGGGCGAGGTGTAGCGGGCGTAGTACCAGCTCGATTCCATGAAGGTATCGAAGGTGTCGGTTTCGCGTTCGGCCGGCTTGCCACATTTCGGGCACGTGGTCTTGCGCCAGTTAGGGTCAGCCTTGATCGGCGACACCACGCCAGAGAAAGCCACCTCTTCCGGCAGACGCACCGGCAACTGGTCTTCCGGCACAGGCACCGCATCGCAATCGGGGCAATAGATCACCGGAATCGGACAGCCCCAGTAACGCTGGCGCGAAACGCCCCAGTCGCGCAGGCGGAAACTCACCCGGCGCGCACCCTTGCCGTCCTTCTCAAAACGCGCAGCCAGAGCCGCGAATGCAGCGTCGAAATCCAGCCCGCTGTATTCACCCGAGTTCACCAGCGTGCCGTGCTCGGTGTATGCGCCTTCTTCCTGGATGCGGCGTTCGAATGTTTCGAACGCGCGCACTGCTTCATCGGTGGAGTACACGTCCAGCGGTGCGCCCGCGCCCAAGGCCGCAGCCATTGAATCGGCGTGGTTTTCCACATCGTGCCGCACCTCGCGCAATGCCTCGGCGGCTTCGGCATCCACGATCACCATCTTGATCGGGAGGTCGTACTTCTGCGCGAATTCCCAATCGCGCTCGTCATGCGCCGGCACCGCCATCACCGCGCCGGTGCCGTAACCCATCAGCACGAAGTTCGCGGCCCACACCGGCACGCGCTCGCCACTGACCGGATGGATCGCATAGCGGCCCGTGAACACGCCGCGCTTGTCCTGGGTTTCAAGATCCGCCGCCGTCGTGCTGCCCTGGCGACATTCCTCGATGAAGTAACGCAGCTCGTCGTAACCCTCCGCCGCAGCCAGCGCGACGGGATGCTCGGCGGCGACGGAGATGAAGGTGACGCCCATCAGGGTGTCCGGGCGCGTGGTGTAGACGCGCAATTCTTCGTCCGAATCTTCCAGCTTGAAGGCGATTTCCAGGCCTTCCGAGCGCCCGATCCAGTTGCGCTGCATGGTCTTGACCGCATCCGGCCAGCCCGGCAGGGCGTCCAGACCATCGAGCAATTCCTGCGCGTAATCGGTGATCTTCAGGAACCACTGCGGAATCTCGCGCTTTTCCACCAGCGCACCGGAGCGCCAGCCGCGCCCGTCGATGACCTGCTCGTTGGCCAGGACCGTCTGATCCACCGGATCCCAGTTCACCACCGAGTTCTTGCGGTACACCAGCCCCTTCTCGAACAAGCGCACGAACATGCGCTGCTCATGCACGTAGTAATCCGGCGAGCAGGTGGCAAACTCGCGCGACCAGTCGATCGCGTAGCCGAGCGACTGCAACTGCGTGCGCATGTGCTCGATGTTGGCGTAGGTCCACTTGGCCGGCGCGGTGCGGTGCTTGATCGCTGCATTCTCCGCCGGCAATCCGAACGCATCCCAGCCCATCGGCTGCAACACGTTGTGGCCGGTCATGCGCTTGTAGCGGCTGATGACGTCGCCGATGGTGTAGTTGCGCACATGGCCCATGTGCAGCGCACCGGAGGGATACGGCAACATCGAAAGGCAGAAGAACTTGGGCCGGGAGGCATCCTCGACCACTTCGTAGGCGCGGGTATCGGACCAGAACTGCTGCGCGGCGGCTTCCACCGCCTTGGGATCGTAGGTTTCGTGCATAACCTGAAGTGCGGCAACGGCAATACGCCAGCCTACCGCAGCAGCCGGAGATTGCTCAATCCAAAGGTGGGGAAACGGCGCCCGAGCGCCATTTGCATATCGTGCCCGTTTGCAGGCCCGGCCGGAAGCTCGCTTGGCACGGCCCATCACGAACGAGGTGCCTTGCGCCCGCAGCTGGAATCAGCTCCGCCCCGACCCGGTGGAGGTGGCCTTAGCCAACCTCCAGTGCCAATCCGGGTTCGCGCCTTCCCTGGCGCAGGGCGTTCCGAGGGTCTGCGTCAATCCGCCTGGCGGCGCAGGAAGCTGGGGATATCCAGATAATCCATCGCGGTGTTCTGCACGCTCGATTGCGCCGGCGTGGCCGGGGCGCTGGGCATGGCCGCGGTGGCGGGCATGGCATCGGGATAGAGCGGTTGGCCAGTGGTGGCATCACGTACCAGACGCACCGGTCGCGGCGCGGAAGCGACTTCGCGCTCGGGAGTGCGCACCGGCTGGCGTGAAGCCGCACGATTGAGGCCCGTGGCGACCACGGTGACGCGCACTTCGTCCTGCATGTCAGGATCGAGCACGGTGCCGATGACCACGGTGGCATCTTCGGAGGCCAGACCTTCAATGCTGCGACCCACTTCGTCGAACTCGCGCATGGTGAAGTCCGGGCCGGCGGTGATGTTGACCAGGATGCCGTTGGCACCAGACAGGTTCACATCGTCCAGCAGCGGGTTGCTGATGGCCTTTTCCGCCGCTTCCATCGCACGCTCTTCGCCGCGCGCCGCGCCGCTGCCCATCATCGCCATGCCCATTTCGCTCATCACGGTGCGCACGTCGGCAAAGTCCACGTTGATCAGGCCGGGGCGCACGATCAGGTCGGCGATGCCGCGCACCGCGCCTTGCAGCACGTCGTTGGCGGCACGGAAGGCTTGCACCATCGTGGCTTCGCGTCCGAGCACGGAGATCAGCTTCTCGTTCGGAATCGTGATGAGCGAATCGCAATGGTGCGACAGCTCCTCGATGCCCTTGAGTGCCACCTGCATGCGACGGCGACCCTCGAACGGGAACGGTTTGGTGACCACGGCCACGGTCAGGATGCCCATTTCCTTGGCCAGTTGCGCGACCACGGGAGCCGCTCCCGTGCCGGTGCCACCGCCCATGCCGGCGGTGATGAACACCATGTCTGCGCCATCCAGCGCCTCGACGATGCGCTCGCGATCCTCAAGCGCGGCCTGTCGACCGACTTCGGGATTGGCGCCCGCGCCCAGACCCTTGGTGACGTTTCCGCCCAATTGCAGCACCTGACGTGCGCCGACGTTGTGGATCGCCTGCGAATCGGTGTTGGCGCAGATGAACTCCACGCCATCGACTTGTGAATTGACCATGTGCGCCACTGCATTGCCGCCGCCGCCGCCGACGCCGACGACCTTGATGACTGCATTGGGTGCCATGCTTTCTACCAGTTCGAACGCCATTTTTGCTTCCTCCATGAC
>JAEXRB010000151.1 GCA_023438325.1 Pseudomonadota bacterium
CCGGCTTAGAAGGCCGGTGCTCTATCCAGTTGAGCTACGGGCGCATCGTCTGGATGATAACGCGCCGTCACTTTGAAAACCGGACAAGAACAGGTGAAACCTGATGGTCGGGGCAGAGGGATTCGAACTCTCGACATCCAGCTCCCAAAGCTGGCGCTCTACCAGGCTGAGCTATACCCCGAAACAGGCCCTACTCGCCGCGGAAAACGCCGTGAAGGGCCGCGCATGTTACGTGGTGCGCGGCACTTCGTCAACGCACGTTCGTCAGAACTCGTAACCTGCCGACAACACGACGCGCCCATCGGCCAGATGCCGCTCACCCAGCGACTCGGCAATTTCCTCGCTGTAGCCGGACGTGTCGAAATAGGACAACTTGAGCGCGACATTGCCGAAGCTGCGCGCCAAGGACACATCGAAATCCTTGTAGCTACCACCCAGCTCGCGACCGAGGTCGTAAAGGCCGGCGCCGGCGCCAAGGGTGAAGCCCGAATCGCCCAGCGCCCACTCGCCGCTCAGGCGGTAGTACCACGCGGAGCTGCCCAGGTTCACGGTATCGGGCGAATAGGTGACTTCGGCGGCGTAATGCTCACCGATGCCCAACACGGCACTGTACTCATCGAAGTCCTGCTCGAAATCGCTCTCCGAGCCCGGATAGGCGACGCGGGTATAGAACAAGTCAAGCGTCAGTGTGTCGCTGATCTGCCCGTTCCAGCCGATGTAGGCGTTGACTTCGTAATCAATGCCATCGTCCCAGTCCGCGCCGGAAGGCGTGAAGTCAACGCCGGAAAGAAGCGCGCCGACATAAAATCCGCTGGCATGCTCGGCCGCCAGCTCGGCCTGCAACGTGGGATCTTCCTGAGTCTGGGAGACGCCGCGCCAGACGTAATCACTGATCGCCCATACACCGCCGGAGACCGACCACGGGGACTCTTCCTGCGCAACGGCGGGAACGGCAAACAAGGCGAGTGCCGCAGCGGCGGCAAGACGGGACAAGGGCAACATCGACGGCACTCCATCTAAGGACAAAGGGGAAACCTGCCTACACTACCGAATGATCAGGTGCGAAAAAAGTGTTTTCAGGCCCTGTCCCATGCTGGTTCGTTCAGGCTCACGTCTCCAGTTCGCGCAGAAGCCAGGCGCGGGCAATACGCCATTCGCGCTGCACGGTGCGCACTGAAATCGCCATGGTTTCGGCGATTTTCTCCTGCGACAGACCGGCGAAAAAGCGAAGCTCGACAATCTGCGCCTGACGGAAATCAAGCTGTTCCAACGCATCCAAGGCTTCGCCCAACGCCTGTGGTTTCCCGTCGATGGGCAGCTCCTCACTGATCCGCGTCATCTCGTGCGGTTCGTCACGCACTTGCCGCATGCGCGCCTGTCTCCTTCGAGCCGCGTCGATCAACACCTGCCGCATCGTGCGGGCAACCAAAGCCCAGCATGTGCTGACGATTGGCTACTTCGGGCAGGCGCGATGCATCGAAAAGGCGCAGGAATGACTCGCTGACCAGCTCGGTGGTACTCAAGGTGCGCGGGCCGTGTTCGGCACGCAATTGCGCATCGGCCAATTCGCGCATCGCCGAGTACAAGTACTGGACTACCTTGTCGCGCGCCTGCGCATCGCCTGCCTGAAGGGCGGGAAGCAGAGCCGTGATGTCTTGCATCATTGGGCCGCCCCCGATGAACCCGTGGCCTTCGCAGGCGCAGGAACGAGGTCGGGGAAGCGCTCGGAAAGCGCATCCCGCCCGTGCTCCAGAGCCAGCGCCTCGGCCAGCGATTGAGTCATCCCATCCCGGCAACAGATGCCGCCTCTCCCCCTTGCGGTCGTTCGGCGAGCGCCTGCTCGACTATATCCATCGCCCCAAAAACTCATGGCGGGTTTTTCCACTGCGCTGCGCATAGGAAAGAAAAGCCCCGGCCTCAAGCGCCGGAGTTCCATCCACGCCACGGAGTTGGTCACCATGAAATCACCCCGCCGCCACATATTCCACTGCCTGCCGGCAATACTGCTTTTCTCTTGCATCCCGCTTGCCGCCCAAGCGGCGACATGCCGGGTCACGCCCAGCGGCACGGGCAATGGAAGCGACTGGCTTCAACCTGCCTCGCTGCAAGGTGCACTCGCCAATTCGAGCTGCACCACCATATGGGTGGCGCAAGGCACCTACATGCCGGACGAAGGCAGCGGCGATCGCAACGCAAGATTCAACATCACCCGCAACCTGCAGCTTTACGGCGGTTTTGCCGGCAATGAAACCCGTTTCGACGAGCGCGCCAGCACAGACCCTGCGTCAACCACCCTCTCCGGTGAAATCGGAGATGCCAGCACCAGCGACGACAACAGCTACAAACTTCTGCACATCGACACCAACACGATTCCCGGCGGAATCACCGCCAGTACTGTCATCGATGGATTCACGATTCGCGGCGCAAATGGTTCCGCCGGCTTCCCGGACAACATGGGAGCCGGCCTTCTTTGCCACGCCAGACAGCCCGCACCACCCGCGCGAAGCTGCTCCCCCACGCTGACACGACTTCATTTCATCGAAAACAAAGGCGCGACCTTCGGTGGTGCGATCGCTTTCTACGTTGAAAGCGGCAGCACCGCTTCGCCGCAGGTGTCTGATGTGACCTTCACCGGCAATCACGCCCTGAGGCAAGGCGGTGCCGTCCATGTGCAAATCATGGGGCCCTCGGCCACGGTCGCACCGCGGTTCCTGCGAACGGCGTTCATCGACAACGCAACGTCCCCCAGCATCATTGGCGATGGCGGCGGCGCCATGTTCCTGCATCCCGGCACACAAGGCGGCACCATTGAGGTATCCGTTCTGAATAGCACCTTCTCCGGCAACCACACGACGGGCACCTCCGGTCGTGGTGGCGCGATCTACATCAACGGAACAGGTGGACCATCGCGCTTGAACGTGCTTCACAGCACGTTTTCCGGCAATACCTCCACATTCCAATCCAGCGCGGAACATGCCGGGCAAACGGCATATGCGTCTGGAAGCCGGGCAGAGATACAGGTCGTGAACTCGATCACCACCGATCTGCATCCGTTCCGACAAGAATCGCAAGCCACGCTGACGCTTCAGGGAAACATCCTGCCACTCGGCACCGCCTGCCCGGATCTCGCCATCTGCTCTGGCAACATCACCGGCGACGCCTTGCTCGGCCCCTTGCAGCACAACGGCGGCAACACGCCCAACCGTCTGCCCGCCATCGACAGCCCAGCCATCGATGCGGCGGAATGTGGAGATATTTCCATCGACCAGCGCGAAATCATCCGTCCACAAGGACTGCGGTGCGATGCAGGTTCGGTGGAAAATCGCCCGCGCTCCTTGAACTTGACGATCGAAGGCAACGGCAGCGTGGAAGCCGCGCTTCAACCGAGCGGGGCCAGCGCAGCGCCGTGCGCCCAGACATCGTCTCCCTGCACCTACAGTTACGGCGAAGAAGATGAGCAGATTCTCCAGTTCACCCTCACCGCCAGCCCTGATCCCCACTGGAATCTGGCCGGCTGGCAGGGAGACTGCACGGCCGATACCGAAAACCCGCTGCAAGCCCATGTGAGCGTGATATCGATCCAATCGTGCACGGCCAGCTTTGCATTGGACGAACTCACTGTGACGACGGTCTCCGCACCTGCCAGCGGCGGCAGCCTTCATGCGCCCGGAGGCATCGACCTCAACGCGGTGCCATACGGCACCATGCTCAACCTCGTCGCCACACCCAATGCAGGCTGGGATGCAGCCCTCGCGGCCGACTATCCGCCGATGCTGAGCTGCGGCGGCCAATCGGTGATGTCGACCGATGCCACCCAGCAGCCAGATGGAACCCTGAACTTCACCATTGGCCCGATCACGGCCGACTGCACCGTCACCGCCTATTTCGCCAATCAGGCACCGCGCTTCGAGGCTTCCCTCAGCGAGATTCCGGCACTGGTCCGTGGCGCTCCGGTATCCAGGCCCGACTGGGCCACCAACATCCAAAGCGGTACCGGCATCGACCCGGATCAGAGCCTGGCGTTTCAGCTCGAACTCGTCGCCAGCACGCCGCCCGGCACACAACTGTTTGCACCCCATGGCCATCCGCATGTCGATGCGAACGGCATCCTCAGCTTCACCCCCGGCCCCCACGCCGGCATCGCCATGTTCCAGGCCCGTCTGGTTGATGACGCCGGCAGCGCATACGGCGGCAGCGATACATCCGATGCCGTGACGTTCGCCATCCGCATTGCCAAGGGCAGCACCGACCTATCGATCCACGCCGAAGTGCCGGACACCCTCAACTACCCCGGCGATCGGGTCTTCTTCGTCCTGCGCGTGGAAAATGCGGGCCCCAACGATGCCCAAAATGCACAGGTGCTGTGGACGCCGCCGCCGGAGCTTTGCTGGGTCGGATGGGTTTGCGAAAAATCGGGCGGCGCCGACTGTTCGACCTCCGGCAACGGGGTCATCGAGGACGTCATCCTGCTGCCGGCAAACGGTGTCCTGCGTTACCTCATCGAGGCATCCCTGCCGCACCCTGCACCCGCAGAAATCATCAATGAAGCCATGCTGATCCCGGGCCTTGATCAGGCCGATCCTGACCCGAGCGACGATTCGGTCGAATGGGTCTTGCGGGTGGATGGATTGTTCCGCGATGGATTCGAGCCGCCTCCCACCCGTTGACAGCCCGAACCGCGCTCCTGAACATGCGCGGTTGCGGCAACGTGCCGCGCCAGTTTTCAGGAAACCGGGAATGAATGCGATGAAACCTTTGGCGATGCTCGCCGCCTGCCTTGCTCTGGCCGCCTGTGGTGGCGACAAGACACAGGATGCCTCCAAACCTGCCGCACCCGGTGCGGAGGCAAAGGTCCTGCACGTCTACAACTGGTCCGATTACGTGGCCGAGGACACCATCGCGCGTTTCCAGCAGGCCAGCGGCATCAAAGTGGTCTACGACGTGTACGACGCCAACGAAATGCTCGAAGCCAAGCTCGTCACCGGCGGCTCGGGTTACGACGTGGTGTTCCCCTCCGCGCGCCCGTTCGCGCAGCGCCAGATCGCGGCCGGCATCTACGCGCCGCTGGACAAGGCAAAACTGCCGAACCTTTCCCATGTCGATGCCGACCTGCTCGCGGCCCTGTCCGATGTCGATCCGGGCAATGCACACGCCGTTCCCTACATGTGGGGGACCACCGGCATCGGCATCAACGTGGAGAAAGTGAAGGAACTTCTCGGAGAGGACGCGGCGCTGGATTCGTGGTCGTTGCTGTTTGACCCGTCCAACGCGGAAAAACTCGCCAAGTGCGGCATCAGCGTGCTCGACGACGATCAGGAGGCCTTCTCTGCCGCGCTGATCTGGCTGGGACAGGATGCCAACTCGCGCGATGCCGCGCAGATTGACGCAGTGAAGTCGGCATACGCCGCAATCCGCCCGTCGATCCGCTATTTCAACTCCTCCAAGTACATCGACGACCTCGCCAACGGCGACCTGTGCCTGGCGATGGGCTACTCGGGCGACGTGCTGCAAGCGCGTGACCGGGCCGAAGAAGCGGAAAACGGCGTGGAAGTGGCGTTCATCATTCCGAAGGAAGGCGCAGTGCGCTGGTTCGACCTGATGGCCATCCCCAAGGACGCCCCGCACCCGGACAACGCGCACGCCTTCATCAACTTCCTGCTGCAACCGGATGTGATCGCGGACGTGACCAACTACGTGGGCTACGCCAACCCCAACACCGCCGCCACCTCCCTTCTGGATCAGGACATCGCCAACGATCCGGGCGTATATCCGGCAGCCGAGGTGGTCGCCAAGCTGGTGGATCCTGCCTCCCTGCCCGAAACCCTCCAGCGCGAACGCGTGCGCGCATGGACAGGAATCAAGAGCGGCCAATAGCCCCGCTTTTCCAGCGGGAGAAGACCCTGAACGAGGGTACGAACGGAGGTGGCCTGAAACTATTCCAGGCCACCTCCGTTGCGCGAATGCCACCCCATGCGCCCTTCAGCGCCATCTCCTGATGGAAGAAGAAACAAGTCATCCGCTTCGGAGCACCACGATGTCGCAACCCCAGATCCGTCGCCCCGCATCCGTGGCGCCCTGGCAGGATCCTTCCGCGCAACCCTTCCTGCGCATCCAGAACATCACCAAGACTTACGGCAAGGTCTATGCCTGCGATGACGTGAGTCTGGACATCTACAAAGGCGAACTGTTCGCACTGCTCGGCGGCTCGGGCTCGGGCAAGAGCACGCTGTTGCGCATCCTTGCCGGCCTGGTGAAGCCGGACAAGGGCCGCGTGCTGATCGACGGGGTGGACATTTCCGACCTGCCGCCCTACGAGCGCCCGGTCAACATGATGTTCCAGAGCTATGCATTGTTTCCGCACATGACGGTGGAACAGAACATCGCATTCGGGCTGAAGCAGGATCGCCTGCCGGCCAGCGAGATCCGCGACCGTGTCGCCGCCATGCTGGAACTGGTGCGCATGGCAGATCTCGGCAAACGCAAGCCGGATCAGCTCTCCGGCGGCCAGCGCCAGCGCGTCGCATTGGCACGCTCACTCGCCAAACAACCCAAGCTGCTGCTGCTCGACGAACCACTCGGCGCACTGGATCGCAAGCTGCGCGAGCACACCCAGTTCGAGCTGATGAACATCCAGGAGCGCGTCGGCACCACCTTCGTGCTGGTCACGCACGACCAGGAAGAAGCCATGACGATGGCCTCGCGTCTTGCGGTGATGAACCAGGGCGCCATCGCGCAGGTCTCCACGCCCGCGGGGCTTTACGAGTATCCGGCCACGCGCTTCGTCGCCGAATTCATCGGCTCCACCAACCTGATCGAAGGCCGCATCGCCTCGCAGGATGAAGATACCGGCCTGGTGCGCGTGCATTGCGATGCGCTGGAGGCGGACATCCTCGCCCGCCATGCCGACCCGATCCCGATCGGCACGCCGGTCACGATTTCGGTACGGCCGGAAAAGATCGACGTGCACGAAACCATGCCGCACGCGGACAACGTGGCGGTGGGGCAAGTGGTGGAAATCGCCTATCTGGGCGATGTTTCCATCTATCAGGTCAAAACCGCCAGCGGCGCGGTGATCCGGGTGCAGGAAACCCACATCGCGCGCAGCTCCGAGCCGCACTACGACTGGGACGACACCTTGTACCTTTCCTGGGAGGCCGGCTCGGCCGTGGTGCTGCCCTCATGAACGCCATGCGGGACGGCGATATCGGCAACTTCTGGGATCAGGTAGTTCGCAACCTGTTCCGCTGGTTCGGCAGCATCGGGCAGGAGTTTCGCACCCATCGCGGACGCCTGCTGGTGATCGCGGTGCCGACGCTGTGGCTCGGCCTGTTCTTTCTGGTGCCGTTCCTGATCGTGTTGAAGATCAGCTTCGCCACGGCCCTGTTCGGCCAGACGCCGCCCTATTCCTCCTTGTTCGATCACGCTCAGGATGGCGCCCTCACCCTGCGCCTGACGTGGGCCAACTACGTCGCGCTGCTCAAGGACAGCCTGTACCTCAAGGCTTATCTCAACTCGGTAATGTTCGCCAGCGTTTCCACTGCGGTGGCACTCGTCATCGGTTACCCGATCGCCTATGGCATCGCGCGTGCGACGCCGGTGTGGCGCATGCTGTTGCTGGTCGGCGTGATCCTGCCGTTCTGGACAAGCTCGCTGCTGCGCACCTATGCCATGAGCGGCATCCTCAAGACCAACGGCCTCGCCAACCAGCTCCTGATGTGGCTGGGCATCATCGAGCAGCCGTTGGATCTGCTCTACACCAACCTCGCGGTCTACATCGGCATCGTCTACAACTACCTGCCCTTCATGATCCTGCCGCTCACAGCCAATCTGATGCGGCTGGACTTCACCTTGCTGGAAGCAGCCGAAGACCTCGGCGCACGTCCGTGGAACGCCTTTCTGCGTATCACCCTGCCGCTGTCGCTGCCGGGCATCATCGCCGGCGCGATGCTGGTGTTCATTCCTGCGGTGGGTGAGTTCGTGATTCCCGACATCCTCGGCGGGCCGGACGCCATCACCATCGGCCGCGTGCTGTGGACCGAGTTCTTCACCAACCGCGATTGGCCGCTGGCTTCGGCGGTAGCGGTGGCCATGCTGCTGCTGATCGTGCTGCCAACGCTGATCTTCGAATACGTGGAAAACCGCAACGAAGCGCGCAGGAGCAAGGCATGAGTCGCCGTCCCTGGGTGCTCTATACCGCAATGGCGTTCGGCTACGCCTTCCTCTACATCCCGATCATCTCGGTGGTCGTGTTCTCGTTCAACAAGTCGCGACTGGTCACGGTGTGGGGCGGCTTTTCCACCGAGTGGTATGCACGGCTGTTCCAGAACGAGCAGATCCTTGCGGCGGCATGGCGCAGTTTCCTGATCGCCTCGACCAGCGCCACCTTCGCCGTGGTAGTGGGCACGGCCGCAGGCCTTGCACTGGCGCGCTTCGGGCGTTTTCCCGGACGCGGCCTGCTGTCGCTGATGAACTCCGCGCCTCTGGTGATGCCCGAGGTCATGCTCGGTCTCTCTGCGCTGCTGCTGTTTGTGAGCATGCAGCAACTGATCGGTTGGCCGGCACGCGGCATGACCACCATCGCGCTGGCGCACATCACCTTCACCGCCTGTTACGTCACCGTGGTGGTGCGCTCGCGCCTGACGATGATGGATGCCAGCCTGGAAGAAGCCGCAATGGATCTGGGCGCGCGCCCATGGAAGGTGTTTTTCCTCATCACCCTTCCGCTGATCGCTCCGGCATTGCTCGCCGGCTGGCTGCTCGCGTTCACGCTTTCGCTCGACGACTTGGTCATCGCCAGCTTCACCTCCGGCCCCGGTGCCAGCACCTTGCCGATGCTGATCTACTCCAAGGTGAAACTCGGCGTGACGCCAGAAGTCAATGCACTGGCGACGTTGATCGTATGTCTGGTGATGGCCGCCGTGACG
>JAEXRB010000167.1 GCA_023438325.1 Pseudomonadota bacterium
GTGATCGCCCAGCGTCTGGCGCGTCGCCTGTGCCAGCACTGCAAGAAACCGATGACGCTGCCAGATCATGCCCTCCTGGCCGAGGGCTTCACCCAGGCCCAGATCGACGCCGGCGTAACCTTGTTCGAGCCGGTCGGCTGTGACCAGTGCAACGAGGGATACAAAGGCCGTACCGGCATTTATCAGGTGATGCCACTGACCGATGAAATCCAGAAGATCATCCTGGAAGGCGGCAACTCGATGCAGATCGGCGAGGCTGCGGAACGTTCAGGCGTCAACGACCTGCGCAAGTCGGCGATGAAGAAATGTGCCGCCGGCACCATCAGCCTGGTGGAAGCCAACCGCGTGACCAAGGATTGATGCCTGCCCCTTCGCGTATCTGCGATCCCCGCCGGGCTCCTGCCTCGGCGGCAACGCACGCAACGCAACCATGCTCCCGTCACCATTGATTCCATCGGCGTGAATCTCCGCCTGCTGTTCGACCGCTTCTCCCTCGCCCTGATCGCCACGGCCGTGCTCGCCAGCCTGTGGCCCGCAGAAGGTGCCGCAGCGACGTGGTTATCGCGCATCACCACGGCCGGCATCGCGCTGCTGTTCTTCCTGCATGGCGCCCGCCTGTCGCGCGAAGCGGTGATCGCGGGACTCGCGCACTGGCGCCTGCATCTCACCGTGCTGGCTGCCACCTTCGTGTTGTTTCCGCTGCTGGGCGTGGCGCTGCAACCTCTGGCCACGGCACTGCTGACACCCGAGCTCTATCTTGGCGTGCTGTTCCTGTGCGCCTTGCCATCCACGGTGCAGTCCTCGATCGCGTTCACCTCGATTGCACGCGGCAACATCGCCGCCGCCGTGGTGGCCGCGTCCGTCTCGAACCTGACGGGCGTCCTGCTGACACCTCTGCTGGCCGCGATGCTGATGGCCGCTCACGGCGGCCTCGGCGCGCCCTGGAAGGCCATCGGCGACATCCTGTTGCTGCTGCTCGCGCCTTTCATCGTGGGGCATCTGCTGCAACCCTGGATCGGTGGCTGGGTACGGCGCTGGTCCAGACTTCTGGCGATGACCGATCGCGGCACAATCCTCTTGGTGGTGTACGGCGCCTTCGGCCATGCCGTGACGCAAGGGTTGTGGCAGGACGTACCCTTGCCCGCGCTGCTCGGGTTGCTCGTGATGATCTGCGTGCTGCTGGCGGTGGCAATGAGCGTGATCGGATTTTCCGCGCGCAGGCTCGGCTTCAACCGCGAAGACCGCATCGCGATCCTGTTCTGCGGCTCGAAAAAGAGCTTGGCGACCGGCGTGCCGATGGCCAACATCCTGTTCACCGGGCATCCGGCCCTGGGCATGATCGTGCTGCCGGTGATGCTGTTCCACCAGTTGCAGTTGATGGTGTGTGCGGTGCTGGCCCAGCGCTTGGCGCGGCAAGCCTCCGATCAGGCTACGGGAATGCGTCCACCCGGCAGCCAGTGATCCACCAGCAGGAATGCAAACAGCGCCATCAGATAGACGATGGAATAGTTGAACACCACCATCGCATAACGCTCGGACGGCGGATTCATCAGGCCTATGGCGTAGTGCACGAACACCGCCCCCAGCACCAGCGCACCGCCCAGATAGAACAGACCGCTCATGCCGGTGAGCCAGGGCAACATCGTCACCACGACCAGCAGCAGGGTGTAGAACAACACATGCCAGCGCGTGTAGGTGACGCCATGGGTGACGGGCAACATCGGAATCATCGCCCGGGCATAGTCATCGCGGCGGAAAATCGCCAATGCCCAGAAATGCGGCGGTGTCCAGACGAACACGATCAGGAACAACAGCAACGCGTGCGGATGTACCTCGCCCGTCACCGCCGCCCAACCCAGCACGGGCGGCGCCGCACCTGCGGCACCGCCGATGACGATGTTCTGCGGCGTGGCACGCTTGAGCCACGCGGTGTAGACCACGGCATAGCCGATCAGCGAAGCGAAGGTCAGCACGGCGGTGATGACGTTCGTCCACAACACCAAAATCACCATCGACAGCGCCCCCAGCGCGAGCGCGAACGCCAGCACCTGCGCGCTGCGCAGCTGGCCGCTTGGCAGTGGCCGATGTGCGGTACGCGCCATCACCACATCGATGCGCTGATCGATCAGGTGATTGATCGCCGCCGCGGATGCCGCCGCCAGCCAGATGCCGACCATGCCTGCAACGGCTGGCACGAGCGGCGGCAAGCCAGGCACGGCCATCAGCATGCCGATGATGGCGGTGAACGCGATCAGCGCAACGACGCGTGGCTTGGTAAGTGCCCAGTACTGGCGGAACTTGAAAGTCATGATGCCTTTTCGCTCCCGTGCGGCGGGCGCAGGCGCGCCAGCAGCAACACCAGCACGAACAGCAGCAGCGCTGCCACGGCGTTGTGTGCGGTCGCGATTTTCAGTGGCAGGCCGGATACCACGTTGAGAATCCCCAACCCCACCTGCACGCCTAGCAGCACGTACAGCATCGTGCCCCACCCGGAAATCTCGCCGATGCCGCGCACGCGGCGCGCCAGCCAGATCACCCATGCCACCACCACCAGCGCGAACAACCGATGCGATAGCTGGATGGCCACGCGGGCCGGGCCATCGAGCACGCCGCCCTCGTAATCTGCACCGATACCGCGCCACAGCACGAATGCTTCGGCAAAATCATGTTCCGGCCACCACTGCCCCAGGCATTTGGGGAAATCGGTGCCACAGGCCAGTGCCGCGTAATTTGCCGAAACCCAACCGCCGAGTGCGATCTGGATACCGACCACGGCAATCGCGCCAAGCAGAAGTGGGCGCAGTCGCCATGCGGCCGGCAGATGCAACGCCGCGTGCGGAGAAGCGCGACAAGCCAGATAGGTGAGTAACGACAACGTGGTCAAGCCGCCCACCAGGTGCGCCATCACGACGATGGGCTTGAGCAGCCAGGTAACCGTCCACATGCCCAGCAACGCCTGGAAGATGATGACCGCCAGCAACAGCGCCGACAGTCGCGAGAAATCTCCACGCGGCGACAACATCCCGTTGGGCCGTAATGCCCAACCGAGCAGCATCATCTCGCCGATAAGCGCCAATATCGAGGCCGCTGCGTGTTCCCCCCGCATGTAGAGCGGAATCGCCAACGCGACCAGCAAGCTCGCCCCGATCACCGTGGCCTTGCCGCCGCGCACGCGGCGCGAACCCAGGAAAGCCAGCGCAAACACCATCAGGCCGAGCGTGGCAGCCAGATGGCGATGAACCTGCTCGCGCCAGGCCTTGTGCGATTCGACCGGTCGCTCGAAGGCATCGTTGGCGTGCGCGATTTCATGCTCGTGCACCGGCCAGGTGACACGCCCATAGCAGGTGGGCCAGTCCGGGCAGGACAAGCCAGCATTGGAGAGGCGCACAAAGGCGCCGAACACGATCACCACCAGCGCCAACATGACGGCGATCCAGGCGATGCGGTGGTAGTAGGGATGCGGCATGGGCTTACTTCAGAAGATGAGTGACATCGGCGCGCAGATGCGCCAGATCGAAGTCCGGCGCATAGCGCATGACCAGAAAGCCGGAAGGATCGATCAGGTAAAGCGACGGTGCTCCGGTACGGGCCAGTTCCGGCAGGCGTGCGGCGAAAGCCTCGTCGGGCTGCATCGGCACGAAGGTGCGGAACGGCACGGCATCTGCCGGCACCGATCCGAACCACAGCACCTGGAGTCGATCCGCACGCCGGCCCTGCAAACGCCAGACCTTGTCCAGCCCGGCGATCAGCTCGGCACAACGCACGCCACAATCGGGCGTGGGCACTACCGCGATCTGCCAGCGGCGCTCCTGCGGCGCGAAGGCATAGCGGCTGCCATCGGCCCGGCGCAGGGTCAGATCAGCCAACGCCAGTGGAGCAGGCAGAAGCTCGCCATGATTGCGGGTATGGCCCGGGCGCCATCCGCTCAGATGCAGAAGACTCGCCCCCGCCACCGGAAGCAGAAAAATCAGCGCCAAGGCCACCAGCATGATGCGGTTGCGACGACGGAGCGCAGGGTCGACGGGAGTTTCAGGGTTCATTTCTCTCTCCGGCGCAGAGCCAAGGTCAGATAAACCAGCAGCACAGTGATCGACAGACCCCACCACTGCACCGCGTATCCACGATGTCGCTCGGGTGGCAACGTATTGGGCAGCGTCCCGGCCTCGCGCGCATATCCCAGCGGCAGTGCCGGGTCTGGTTGCAACACGCCATGATACGGCGTCGTTCCGGTTTTCCGGCCGATCTCATCGCGATCAAGATAGGTCAGCAGCACCACGCCGTCGTTTTGCCAGGGATTTTCCGCCAACCGCAATCCTTGCCCGGGCCAAGGCAGCAAAACGCCTTCGATGTGCTGTCGGCCCTCGGGAAGAACGACCTGCGGCAACGCCCGATCCGTTCCAACCGGCAGCCAGCCCAGTTCCACCAGTACCGGCACAGCGCTCGCGCCAACCTGCGCCAGCGCATAGGCACGCACACCGACGCGGCCCTCGCGTTGCTGGTTGTCAAGCAACAATACCGGTGCATCGACAAAGGCAATGTCGCCGACGATGCGCTTAGGCACGTCCGGCGGTGGCGCAGCCAAGGCTTCGGCCAATGGCAATGGCGGCGCTTGGAGCGCAGCGGCATAGCCATCCAGCCAACGCTGCTTTGCTCCCGCACGTCCGTATTGCCAGAAACCCAGCGAAGCAAAACCTGCGGCCACCACCAGCGCCACGATGCCCCACAGCAGGCGAACCGGCAAACTCACGCGGCGGCCTGCGGGGACATGCGACAATCCCCACTCCTTCCAAGCCTTTCGTGCAGCACCATGTGGCCCAAAATCATCATCGTCATCTTCCTTGTCCTGATCCTGTACAACCTCGGCGCAGGGCTGTACTACATGATCGTGGACAAGGGCCAAACCAAGCGCACCGTCAACGCACTGACCTGGCGGGTGGGCCTGAGCATCGCGCTGGTGGTGCTGCTGGTGCTGGGCATCTGGAGCGGCGTCATCACGCCGCACGGCATCGGCGGCTAGCGTTTGCTGGCTCGCCTCAGAGCACGTAGACGAACAGGAACAGGATCAGCCACACCACGTCCACGAAGTGCCAGTACCACGCCACAGCCTCGAAACCGAAGTGGTTGTCGGAGGAGAAGTGGCCCTTGAGCACGCGGAACCAGATCACTGTCAGCATGATCGTGCCCAGCGTCACGTGAATGCCGTGGAAGCCGGTCAGCATGAAGAAAGTGGAGCCGTAGATACCCGAGCCGAGCGTGAGGTTCAGTTCAGTGTAGGCGTGGATGTATTCCTCGACCTGGAAGAACAGGAACACGGCGCCAAGCAGGATCGTCGCACCCAGCCATACCAGCAGCTTGCCGCGCTGACCGGCTTTCAATGCATGGTGGGCAATGGTCAGGGTGACACCGGAAGTCAGCAGCAACAGGGTGTTGACCAAGGGCAGGCCCCAGGCCGACATGGTCTGGAATGCACCACCGACCTGCTCCGGCCCGTTGCTCGGCCATGCGGCATCGAAGTTGTTCCACAACAGGGCATGCGTGCTCACACCATCGCCCACGCCACCAAGCCACGGCACCGAAAGGTTGCGGGCATAGAACAGCGCGCCGAAGAAGGCGCCGAAGAACATGATTTCGGAGAAGATGAACCAGATCATCCCCATGCGGAACGAGGTGTCGACCTGCTTGTTGTAGGAGCCGGTCACCGACTCACGGATCACCTCGCCGAACCAGCCCCAGAACATGGCCACCATGATGGCCAAGCCAAAGAAGAACAGGGGTTTGCCCCAGTAGATTTCGTTGAACCAAGTGGCCACGCCGATCACTACGGTGAACAGGCCGATGGATCCGACCAATGGCCAGATGCTCTGCTTGGGGACGAAATAGATGTCGGCGTCGTGGGCGGTATGGGCCATGGCGATTCCCGGAGGTTGGCTGTGCAGGTCAATGCGCCGTCGAGGCGGCATGCTGACTGGCGACGCGCTGCGTCGCCAGATCGTTCTTGTAGAAGGTATAGGAGAGCGTCACACGCGTCACGCTCGCCGGCAGGTCTGGATCGATGACGAAACGCACCGGCATCGGTCGCGCCTCGCCCGCCTCAAGCAACTGCTCGGTGAAACAGAAGCATTCGGTCTTGTTGAAGTAGGCCGAGGCACTGCTCGGCGCCACCGACGGCACCGCCTGGCCTACCACCGCCAGCGCACCGTCGTTGCGTGCGTAGTACATGGCATCGGCAACCTGGCCCGGATGCACGCGCATTTCCGCCTGCTCGGGATGGAACGTCCACGGCAGGCCGGAGTTGA
>JAEXRB010000304.1 GCA_023438325.1 Pseudomonadota bacterium
CCCCCACCGGCGCGGCCCCAAACACCCCCCACCCGCCACTCGCTTCGGCCGCCCATCCAAGCCCCTCATCGAGACCCACGATCGCACGTCCAGCGCGATCGTCGCTTGCTCATGTCTTTTCGACATGAGGCCATGACACTTGGTGCTGCGCCAACCGGCATAAATGCACGACGATGTGACATCGGAGATGGCCACTGCCCGGCCTTCCCATACCACTGCGGGGCTGGCCAAGCACCACCGTCCACCTCCGCGTCGTTGCAGACACGACTTGCCCGAGGTTGTTCTCCATGAAGCACGCCGCACTGACTCTTGCCATCACCACCGCGCTCACTGCGCCCTTCGCCATCGCACAGGAAGAAACCCAGCATGAGGCCCGCTCGCTGGATCTCGTGGTCGTGACAGGTACGCGCGTGGCGGATCGCACGATCGCCGAATCGGCCTCACCCATCGACATCATCACGCCGGAAATACTGCGTTCCACGGGCACCGTGGAATTGGCCACTGCACTCGCACGCGCGATTCCTTCGCTCAACTTCCCGCGTCCGGCCATCTCCGATGGCACCGATGCAGTACGCCCGGCGCAGTTGCGCGGATTGGCGCCCGACCATGTGCTGGTGCTGGTGAACGGCAAGCGTTATCACCCCGGCGCCCTGGTCAACCTCAACGGCACCCAGGGTCGCGGCTCGGCGCCGGTGGATCTCAATTCGATTCCGATTGCGGCGATCGAGCGCGTGGAAGTGCTGCGTGACGGGGCTTCGGCCCTGTACGGCTCAGATGCCATCGCCGGCGTCATCAATATCGTGCTCAAGGGCGGTGCCGAAGGTGGCAGTCTGTTGGCCCGATACGGCATCTACAGCGCTGGCGACGGTGCGCAATACCAAGTATCCGGCGACGCCGGCTTCGCACTCGGAACGTCAGGCGCCGTGCGCTTGGCGGCACAACTCGGACATCAGGATCAGACCAACCGAGCCCGCCCGTTCACCGGCACGCCAACACCAACCTCCGCACCGCCAGGCCAGGTGGTACAACGTCAAGGTGATCCCGACGTCGACAATGGTGCGATCAGCTACAACGGCCATATCGATGCAAACGAGTACCTGAGCTTCTATTCCTATGGTTTGTTGAGCCGGCGCGATGTGCTCTCCAATGGCTTTTTCCGCCCCGCCGGAGACTCCCGCAACATCCCGGAAATTTATCCGAACGGCTTCCTGCCGCAGATCTTCAACGTCACCAAGGATTCCAGCTTCCAACTCGGCCTGAAATCCTCCACTGCCGGCGGCACCAACATCGATTTCGGCTACACCTACGGCTGGAACCATCTGTCCTACGACATCCTCAACACACTCAATCGCAGCCTCGGCCCATCCTCGCCTACCGAGTTCTACGCAGGTTCGCTGGAAGTGAAGCAACACGTATTGAATCTGGGCCTGGACAAGCAACTGGACTGGGGTCTGGAGTATCCGCTCACGTTGGCCTATGGCGTGGAATGGCGTTCGGATGCGTTCCACCAGTCCCCCGGCGAGCCGCTGTCTTACGCGCTCGGCTCCTTCGCCAACATTCCCGGCGCACAAGTGTTCTCGGGCTTCAAACCTACAGACGGTGGCGCGTTCGACCGCCACAACACTTCTGCCTATGCCAGCCTGGAAGGCGATCTTACAGACAAGTTTTCCTTCGGCGCAGCGGCACGCCACGAGAACTACAGCGACTTCGGAAACACCACGACGGGAAAACTCTCGGGCCGCTATGCCTTTTCCGACGCTGTCGCACTGCGCGCCACAGCCTCCACCGGCTTTCATGCGCCTGCCTTGCAGCAACAGTACTTCCAATCCACTGCCACCAACTTCATCGGCGGCATCCCTTACGACATCGTCACCTTCCGCGTGAACCATCCCGCAGCGGTAGCGCTTGGCGCCGAAGCCTTGCGCGCCGAGGAATCACGCAACCTGAGTCTGGGCCTCGTGCTGCAACCCATCGAGGCACTCTACGTCACCGTCGATGCTTACCAGATCAAGGTCGATGACCGCATCACGCTGTCGGAAAATCTCACCAGCACGGCCGTGCGCGATTACCTCAATGCCAACGGGTTCCCCGGCGTCGGGGGCGGGCGCTATTTCACCAATGCCATCGACACCACCACCCAAGGCATCGACATCGTCGCCACCTACCGCGTGGATCTCGCTTCCAGCAAGCTCGATCTGACGGCCGGGTACAACTACAACAAGACCGATATCGACCGCATCGCCGAAAATCCCGAAGTGCTGGAAGCCATCGACCCCGCCGCCGTACGCATCGGACGCACCGAAATCGGTCGCATCACCAAGGGTTCCCCGCGCGACAAACTGTTCCTGACTGGCGACTGGCACATCGGGGCGATCAAGGCCAGCGCCACCGTCACGCGCTGGGGCGAATTCACGGTGTTCCAGAACAATGCCGCCCTGGATCAGAACTACGGCAGCGAATTCACTCTGGACTTGGCGTTCTCCTATGCCCTCGACAAGTGGACGTTCACCCTCGGCGGCGACAATGTGCTGAATGCCTACCCGGACGAAGTCATCTTCGCCAATTCCAGCGGCGGCCAACTCCCCTACAGCAATGCTTCGCCATTCGGCTTCAACGGTGGTCTGGTGTATGCCAGCGTGGGCTACAGTTGGTAACGCCCCGTGAGCACAGCGTGGTGCGACTGCCGCACCACGCATTTTTCCGTCGTGCCGGATCGGGGACAATGCAGTCCCTCTCCGGCAAGGCAACGACAATGGCCTGGACGCTCTATCACAACCCCTCCTGCGGCACCTCGCGCAATGTGCTGGCGATACTGCAAGAAGCCGGCATCGAACCTGCCATCGTGCTGTACCTGAAGAATCCGCCCGACCTCGCCGCTCTGCGGCAATTGCGCGATGCGCTTGGCGAGCCGGCGCGCGCCTTGTTGCGGGGCAAGGAGCCGCTGTGCGCCGAACTCGGGCTGGATGACCCAGCACTCGATGACGAGCAGATTCTCGCCGCCATCGAAGCTCATCCTGTGCTGCTTAACCGTCCGGTGGTGGCCTCGCCGCGCGGTGTGCGCGTATGTCGACCGTCTGAGGTCATCAGGGAGCTGCTGGGCTGAATCCACAATGCGGCTCAGTCGGACTCAATCCGCAGGCCACAGCCCTCGAATGGCAGCGATGCCTTGCGCGCCATGCGCACGGGCAACGTCGTGATCGGCGGCACCCAAGCCGCCGAGTGCGTAGATCGGCAGCACCACGTCTTCGCGCAAACGTGCGAAACGGGCAAAACCCATCGCATCGACACCCGGATGCGACGCGGTGGGATGCACCGGCCCCAGGACAGCAAAATCTACGCCCACGCGCTGTGCTTTGCGCAGCTCGTCCGGACCGTGGC